>JASJCP010000149.1 GCA_030065935.1 Xenococcaceae cyanobacterium MO_167.B27 | reverse complement strand
GTTGAACACACTTTACCTAAAAGCAAAGGCGGTTCTAATCGAGTATCAAATCTAGCTATTGCTTGTGTGCCTTGTAACCAAGCCAAATCAAATCTTGATATTCAAGAATTTTTAGCAGACAAACCATCAATATTAAAACTAGTATTAGCGAAATGCAAAGCACCTCTCAAAGATGCTGCTGTAGTTAACTCTACTCGTTGGAAACTATTTTTATCCCTTAAAGAGACTGGTTTACCTATAACTACTGGGACAGGTGGACAAACTAAATTTAATCGCACTCAACAAGGTTTGCCCAAACGGCACTATTTAGATGCAGCTATGGTTGGCTTAACTCCAAGACTAGAAATATTAACTAACCAGCCATTACTAATTAAATGTGCGGGTCATGGTAGTAGACAAGTTATCCATGTTGATAAATTTGGTTTTCCAAGAAGAAATAAATCAGGAGAACTTGTTAGAAAATCTGCCTATTTTAAACGAGTCAAAGGATTTCAAACTGGAGATATTGTTAAAGCACTAGTTACTAAAGGCAAGAAAAATGGTTCTTATTTAGGTAGAGTTGCTGTTCGTTCCAGTGGTTCATTTAATATCAAAACAGTTACTCAAATAGTACAAGGTATTAGCTATAAATACTGTCAACAAATTCATCGTAAAGATGGTTATGTTTACGGATTTTAATCTTCACGGCGGTTAAAACCGCTCGTGTCGTAGTTCCTCCGCGAGTTGAAACATCGCGGTTTCCCTACTCCCACATTTTTATCATGAATAATAGAAAAACCACAATTACTCTAGGTCTAATGGTTGTTTTATCCTTAATAGGAGGATTTATTGCCGTTGATTTAGTTAAAGCTCAGACAAATAGAGTAAATTATCAATCATCTGATATTCCTATTGATGATCAAGCTAGATATCTCAGAGGTCTAGAAACTAGAGACTCTTCTCAATGGAATTTTACAACTACAGAAAACAGACTCGCAGATAGCACTTATCAACTTAGTATTTCCAAGCCAGATATCCGTATTATTGAGCAAGATATTCCTGAGTGGAGAAATACAGGAGAAGATGCAGACTATTCTGTCTTAGTCGATATCTATGATTTTAGAGAAGAGTAAAGCACTCCCTAAACCCGATCTAATTCGAGTAGGGTCGTTTTGGTGGTAGTAGTTCATGGTGCAATCTAATTGAACTAAGATTGGTAATATAGTCCACCAATCTTTTGCAAAGATGGTAAAAAATCCTTTTGTCAAATTTTGGCAAAGCACTACAGAAAATATAGAAAAACTATTACCCTTAAAAAATTTTACTCAAAGCACCACTAAGTGGTTTAGTGTTAGTGATGAGCAGATAGGGGAAATTTTAGCTCAAATTAGAGAGCAATTACCGACAACAGAAGCATTGTTACTCGGAAAACCCCAATCAGGAAAAAGCTCTATTGTCAGGGGTTTAACAGGGGTTGCTTCTGATATTGTTGGACAAGGATTTCGCCCTCACACTCAATACACTGAGCGTTACGCCTATCCTTCAGAAGAGTTACCTTTATTGATTTTTACTGATACTGTTGGTTTGGGAGATATTAATCAAGAAACCGAAAGTATTATTGCAGAATTAGAAGCAGAATTAGAGCAGGAAACCAAACGCGCTCGCATCTTAATTCTTACAGTCAAGATTAACGACTTTGCTACTGATACTTTAAAAAATATTGCTAGTCAACTACGAAACAAGTATCCTCATCTTCCTTGTTTGCTAGCTGTTACTTGTCTCCATGAAATTTATCCACCCCTGGTAGAAAATCATCCTTCTTATCCCCCTGATTATCAAGAAGTCAACCGAGCTTATTCTGCTATTAAGGACGATTTTAAGGAATTGTCTGATTTGTCGGTGTTAATTGATTTTACTCTCGAAGAAGATGGCTATCAACCAGTATTTTATGGCTTAGAGGCTCTAATTGAGGCTCTAGCAGAATTGCTCCCTGAAGCGGAAACTAACACAATTTATCAATTACTAGATGATAGTGCCACACAGCAAATAGGTCATCTTTATCGTGATACCGCTAGACGCTATATTATTGCCTTTTCTTCTATTGCTGCTACTTTGGCTGCTGTACCTTTACCCTTTGCTACAATGCCTGTGCTAACTGCTATGCAAATTTCGATGGTGGGCTTATTAGGCAAACTCTATGGACAAAACCTGACTCCTTCCCAAGTAGGAGGGGTTATTAGTGCTTTCGCTGGAGGCTTCTTAGCACAAACGATAGGGAGAGAATTAATTAAATTCATTCCTGGCTTGGGTAGTGTGGTTGCTGCTTCTTGGGCTGCTGCTTATACTTGGGCATTAGGAGAGGGTGCTTGTGTCTATTTTGGGGAGCTTATGGGGGGTAAAAAACCCGATCCTAAAAAAATACAATCGGTAATGGAAGAGTCTTTTAAATCAGCAAAAGAAAGATTCAAGTCTTCAATTTCCGCTACATAATCTAAGGAGTTAGAAAAAATAATTTATGATAATAGATATAGAAAAAACTTGAGTCTTTTAGAGTCATTTACACTGTTATCACTTCAATAGTCATGAGTCTTAAATTCTCCACAAATAGACAAGCTTAGGTAACGCTATTTTTGTGGGACAGTGATACTCAACACTCAATTGAGGAGGTTGTAGAATCGTGAAAAAAGTCTTAGTCACAGGTGCTGAGGGGTTTCTTGGCTATCACACCATTAAACTGCTCAACGAACGCCATAAAATTCGACCCAGAGGGTTGGTAGAGGTAGAGGAAAAAGAGCTAGCTAAACTCGGCTTGGAAAACTTGGAAGTCGAGACAATCAGAGGTAGCATAGTAGTGCCTTGGCTCTAGCTAGAGCGGAAGCTCGCAAAAACTGTCATTTTCGGCTCAGATTAATCTGCAAAAAATATTCGCTTCGACTCACAATAAATACAAATAGACTCAACTTAATTGGCAAACGGCTCACAAAAACTAATTCTGGCTCACAATAGAATGCAAAACCTCATCAACACCGAATAGCCAAATTACCAGCAATCTCAGAGAACGTAATTCCCTTTCCCGTTCAGTCATTTGTTGACCCCGACCCCTTTGGCAAACTGTTCTTTGCCAATACCATTGCTGCTAAATACGCCATTGCCGATTACCTAGTCCAACCCTTAGCTAAACTAATGTAAATAGAAGATAATAACACTAACTTATCAAAGTATGATCTGATGGCTACTGAAGACAACAAAGATATTCAAACAAGAGCCAATTTAACTACTGTAACTACTTCTATAGATGCTCAAGAATCCACAGCAATTAATGTCAGAAAACTAAGATGGCTATGGTTAGGAATACTCGCCATCCTAATTGGAGGAACAGGAATTTTGCGATCGCTTTCTGGTTCGCAAGAATCAACCATAGAAGTAACAAATAACATCGAACAAGCAAGATTAACAGTAAAAACTGTACCTGCTAAGTTAGAACCAATTCAAGCATGGAGTTATGGTGATGGTTATGTGAGTGCGCTTGTTAAAAAACATCTCACTTTTCAAGCAGAAGGCACAATTGATTATCTAAAAAAAATAGACGGAAGGGATTTAAGAGAAGGAGATAGAGTCAGAAAAGGAGAATTATTAGCTAGAGTAGATCGTCGAAAGTATGACGCAGATATTACCGTAGCAGCAGCAGGAAAAATTGAAGCCAAAAACCAAGTGCTTAATGCAGTTGCCAGCCTCAGACAAGCAGAGGAATCTTTAGCACAGGCACAAACAGATTTACAAAAAGCCAAAACAGATCAAGCTTTTGCCCAAGCAGACTTAAAAAGGTATCAAGAATTAGCAGCAGAAGGTGCAATACAACAGCGAGAAGTGGATGTTAAAGAGACAGAGTATAAAAATGCCCAAGCTGCCGTCAGAGCTACAGAAGCAGGCATACGTTATGCTCAAGCTCAAGTAGCTGCTGCCAAAATTCAAGTAGAAACTGCCGAAGCAGGGGTTAATTCTGCTAATGCTAAACTTACTCAAAGTAATGTAGATAGCGAAGATACAGAACTAATTGCCCCTTTTGATGGAGTGATCGCTCGTCTTAATATTCGCGAAGGAGAATACTGGACACCTCAGATAATTAATGTAACTGGTGACTATCAGGGTATTGTGGAAAGATTGCCTATTATTATCATCGATCCCAGTCGGTTTGAAGTTAATGTCGAGCTTCCTGCTTTTCAAGGAGGGCAAGTTAAGCCAGGACAAAGAGCTTTTATAATTTTAGATCGCGATCGCTCAAAAGCCAATTCAGGTCGCATCACTGGTCAAGATTTAATGAAATTAGCTAGTGCTAAAGGAACAGTATTTTCTGTTAGTCCTTCAGTTTCCCCTGGAGAAAGGTCAATCCGAGTTACTATCCGTATTGATGAAGGCGTAACTAACCTTCAAGATGGAGAACAGGTATCTGCATGGATCGCTACAGAAGAGAAAAATCAAGCAATAGTTGCACCTTTTAATACTTTTATTTTTCGAGATCGCCAGCCTCATGTTTTTGTCGTCAATGAAGCAGAAGGTATTGTGGAACAAAGAGCAATTAAACAAGGCATAGAAGGGTTAGCTAAACGAGAGATACGAGAAGGAGTTAAGCCAGGAGAAAAGTTAGTTACAGAAGGGAAAAATCGTCTAGTTAATGGCGCACCTGTAGAGATTATTCCTTAATAGTTACAAGGTGTTGACACTCCTCACCCATAGAATGGGGGGGATTCTTAAGAGATTAAAATCCTTAAAGGGTTAGCCAAAAACCCACTACACACTCGTTCAAAACTGAATCCGTGCTTACTTTTAACTAATATATTGGCACTCCCATTTATATCTGCTGAAACAAGATGCTTACCTTTTTTAGTTCTATATAAACCACGCTTTATTCTTCTTCCAGAGAATTTATGTTTGGCTGGATTATCGGCATTATAGACTGGTATTGAGTCTCGGTCATAAAAACTAGCTTTAGAGCTATAACTCTCTTCTTGTTCTGTGTATTTAATTCCGTATCTCAAACAAAGGGCTTCAAGCTTGCGTCTCAGTTGCCAAAAAGGAATAGCTACAAAGTTTTGGTTATTCGTGCGTCCAATATTAATTTCTTGCTTGATACCAGGATTATACCCAACTATCAATTTTCCTATTTGATATTCTTTGCAGTGGTTAATTATTACCTTTGCTGCTTTATTCAAATAGTCTCGGACACAATTATTACGCCATTGATAAAGTCTTGCCTGTTTATGGGTAAAAGACTTAATACCTTGCTTGTCTTTCTGGGACTGAAGATAGGCATTTTGCTTGTTGTACCACTGATTTATACTTTTGAGTCGTTTACCATCAATCAAAAATTGATGCCCATCAGTATCGATACAAGCACACAAGTTATCCACTCCCAAATCAATAGAAAGAGCTTTATCAGGATTAAGTGATGTTTCTACTTTCTCGTCTTCATAGATATACTCAATCTCAAACCATCGAGCAGAATATTTTGGATGTATTCGTACCTCCTTAATCTCTTTGTCTTTAAGTCTTTCTGGCAGTTGGATTTTCACCTCGCCATATTCGTTTTTAAACTCGCGAGACATAGGAATAGCAAATATTCCATCTTTAAGCTTAATTCTGGGAATAATCAGAGAGAAATAGCCTTCCTTGGGCAAATAACGAGGCAATTCTGGTCTTTGGTTACACTTGCCAATACTTATTGCCTGAAGAAGTCCCAGAAAAGACTTCATGCTTCTATCTACCACTCGCATAGTCTGTTGGGCAATATCGGTATTCAGCAACCGATAATTCTCATTGAACTTGCAGATATGATAGTTAGATTCGTAAGTCAGACGTTTTCTCTCCTGAAAGAAATATTGTCTGCACTCATACAACGCGGAATTAAAAAGATTCTTACTCAAACGGCACAAAACAGACAGAGCATCAAACTCTTGTTTGCTAAGTCGTCTAAGTTGATTCTTTTGAGTAGCGTACATACAAATTGTTTTCGCGACAAAATTGATATTAGCGCGAAAAGCAAATTTTTTATAGCCCTAAACTAAGAAAATATGGATGAAGAGCCCTTGGTTTGTGTAAGGGAAGTTCTCCTCCCCATACATAAATGCCATAGGGGTATCCTCCCTTCTATTACCAACCCTATTTACGATGATTGCTTAGTATCGGGTCAATTCATTAATTGACCCAAGAATTACTAATTAGATTCTAAAACAGCCCTTCTCGCCCAGGTGTCAACTTCTACAATATCTTCTAGGCTAGGATATTGTTTATTTTGAGTACTAAAGCGATCGCATACTGTTTCAATTAAACGGGGTATATCTAAAAATTCAATCTTTTCTGCTAAAAATAAGGCAACAGCTTGTTCATTGGCTGCATTTAGTACTGCTGGCATTAATCCTCCTGCTTTACCTGCTGCATAAGCCAGTTTCATACAAGGATACTTTTGATGATCTGGTTCACGGAAAGTAAAACTACCAGCTTTCACTAAATCTAGCTGTTCCCAATCAGTATAGATGCGTTCGGGATAAGATAAAGCATAGAGTAAGGGAAGACGCATATCGGGCCAACCCAACTGAGCTAATACAGAAGTATCTTGTACTTCAATCAGGGAGTGAATAATACTCTGAGGATGGATCACAATATCTATGTGATTGTAATCTAAGCCAAACAGATAGTGAGCTTCAATTACTTCTAGACCCTTATTCATCAGGGTAGCAGAGTCAATAGTAATCTTTTGCCCCATCGACCAATTAGGATGTTTAAGAGCATCTTGTACTGTGACAGTAGCTAATTTTTCTACTGGTAAGTCACGGAATGAACCCCCAGAAGCAGTGAGAATAATTCTTCTTAAACCCCCTTCAGGAACTCCTTGTAAGCACTGGAAAATAGCAGAATGTTCCGAGTCAGCAGGTAATAATTTAACTCCGTGTTTCTCTACTAGAGGTAATACTACAGGCGCACCAGCAATGAGAGTTTCTTTATTGGCTAAAGCAATATCTTTTCCTGCTTCAATAGCTGCGATAGTTGGTAACAAGCCAGCACAACCCACAATTCCTGTAACAACGCTCTCTGCGTCTCCATAACGAGCAACTTCTGCTACTCCTTCTCCTCCTACTAATATCTTTGGTGGATTGGGAATATCTGCGATCGCATTTTTAAGTTCTGGTAATTTATCCTCGTAGGAAGTAGCAACAATTTCAGGTTTAAAAGTCCTAATTTGTTCTGCTAACAGTTTAATATTGCGCCCTGCTGCTAATCCCACGACGCGAAATTTATCAGGATGATGGGTAACTATATCTAAAGTTTGTGTCCCTATAGAACCAGTAGAACCAAGAATAGTAATCGCTTTTTGCTTTATGGATTCGCTCATTGTAATTTCTGAAATAGTTATGGGTTAGCACAGAGTATTTATCTGTTACTAATTCTCCCATTTCCTCAGCCTAATTCAAGGTTCTAAGCTGTTAGGTATTTATGTAATTTTTTGCGTCGCGATTACTAATATTCGTCATTCTGGGGTCTATTCCGTCTGGGTTTTTCTTCCCAATCTGATTGCTCGTCTTCTTTGGGTGGTCGTTCTCTATCCCAATCCCTTTCATCATCAGGGTAATCAGAATCATTCATTGGTTGATAATCTACATAATCTGTAGTTACCACATCATCTACATCTTCATCATCTTGATAGCTTCTACCTATCCCCTCATCATAGCTCCTACCCATACCAGCACCATAATCTCTGGGTTTATCAAAATCTCTGCTTCTACCAGAGTCATAATTTCTACCTCTATTATCTTCTTTGTAACTTCTTCCTAAATTGGAAGCGTCAGGGGTATTTCTGCGAGGGGTGCTTCGGGGTGGTTCATCAGAATAGCGATCTCCTTGATATTCAGAGCGGGGGGGATATTCGGGAGTTTCCCAATCATCTTGTCTTTCTGGTTTATAGCGATCGCTTCTAGCGGAACTACTTTTGCGACGACGAGGAGGATAATTATCAGGTTCAATATACTTTGAGGAAGATGTACGACGACGAGGGTTTCTAGCACGGGATTCAGGGTCATCATAACCTCTGAGTCTAGGGCTATCGTAGTTAGGCTTTGCACCCTCATAACCGTAACTATCTTCAATGCGATCGCGATCACGATCATATTCTTCTTCTCGATAAACTCTAGTGCGACTTACTGGACGCTCCCTATCTACTGTAGGAGTATTCCGTCTAGCTTGTTCTGTCGCTACACCTCGTAATCTAATACTCTCTACTGCAAAGAAAATTGCTGAACCAGACAATAAGAATTGACCTAACAGTAATATTGGGTCGAGTCGCCATCCTTGAAATAAAAGGATACAACCAGATAGCAGACCTATAGCAGCAAAAAAGATATCATGATCGCGGGATAATTCTGGACGTATAGAACGTAAATAGAATAAAGCAGCCCCTGCTACCGCCAAAAATAATCCTAATATACTGGCTGGATTCAGCCCAAAGTTAACCATTGCTGCTCTCCGTCGTTACCGATAGAAGTTTCTTTCTACTTTACTTTATTCAGATCAGACTTATCTGATGTTGTTGATTCTACCTTGTTTTTATTTTCTCTCATCTCGCAAAATATTACCTCGTCATATCTCGGTAAATCACCAAAAAATTAGTATCGGAAGCTAAATTCCGATACATCTATCTTATATATTATATTGTCTTAATAGTTATTTTGAACTATAAATTAAGAACGTTCGATTTTGTCAAACTGACTAAAAACGATCAGAGCTACTGTAGCAGGAATTACTACAATTAAGCCACCAGCTAGTAAGCTCCAGAAAAAGTTAGCTAAAGAAGGAGTCATAGTTTTAAATCCTTGTTATTTAGAGATGAAAGTTTACTTAGTTAATAATTCTAAAAGTTTTTCTGCCAAAACTACAGATAAAGATTAAGGTTGTCACAAAATTTTTAGGTTGAAGATATCAGTGCAGAAGCTCGGAAATATTGTGGTGTTCTACTTTGCACAGACAAAGCTACAATACAAAACAGGTAATTCATATTTTGTAATAAATTGTTATTAACTTTGTAATTAACGGAATCTAACTTATGAACTTAGCTAATATTGCAGCTTTGGCTTTAGGGATTATATTGGGATTGATGACCATTTTATTCATTTTTCGGATTGTTTTAACTTGGTATCCCCAAATAGACCTTAACAGTTTCCCTTTTAAACTAATTACTATACCTACCGAACCCTTCCTTAGTCCTTCGAGAAAAATCATCTCTCCCTTGGGTGGGGTGGATATCACCCCCATTATTTGGGTTGGTATTTGTACCTTACTCAGAGAAGTCTTATTAGGTCAGCAAGGCTTAATTACTATGGCATTGAGAGCTTATAATTAACACTCCCAAGTTTTCTACTGTGGCATCAAGTGTTCTTGGATAAAGTTGGTATAGACTTCTCCCCTCAGAAAAGCAGGGGTTTCCAAGATTTTTTGATGAAATTCAATAGTTGTGGGGACTCCTGTAATGGCGCATTCCCTTAAGGCTCTTTTCATCCTTTTAATAGCAATATCGCGATTTTCTCCCCAGACAATTAGTTTCCCAATCAAAGAATCATAATAGGGTGGAATTTCATAATCTGTATAGACATGAGAGTCCATTCTGACTCCAGGTCCTCCTGGTGGTAAATAAGCACTGATTCGCCCTGGATGGGGTCTAAAATTATGTTCGGGGTCTTCTGCATTGATGCGACACTCAATAGCATGACCTTGAAGTTTTACTTGATTTTGATTAATTCTGAGCTTTTCTCCCTGAGCAATTCTAATTTGTTCTGCAATTAAGTCCAATCCTGTGACGACTTCGGTTACAGGATGTTCTACTTGGATACGAGTATTCATTTCCATGAAATAAAAATTACCCGACTTATCAAGGAGAAATTCTACTGTCCCTGCGCCGACGTAGTTAATGGATTTAGCAGCTTTAACCGCAGCATCTCCCATTTTTCGGCGTAATTTAGGGTCTAGCACTGCGCTAGGAGCTTCCTCTAGCAATTTCTGGTGACGACGTTGGATAGAACAATCTCTTTCCCCCAAGTGAATCGCATTACCATGACTATCCGCTAAGATTTGGAACTCGATATGACGGGGACATTCAACAAATTTTTCGAGATAGACTCCAGCATTCCCAAAGGCTGCTTCTGCTTCCCCTTGGGCTGCTTGGAATAATCTTACCAATTCGCTTTCCTCTGTAACTAAGCGCATTCCTCTACCACCACCACCAGCAGTAGCTTTAATCATCACAGGATAGCCGATTTCTTTAGCTACAGCGATCGCCTCTGTTTCATCTTGCAGTAGCCCATAACTTCCTGGGACAGTAGGTACACCTGCTTTCTGCATGGTTTTTTTGGCTGTGGACTTGTCTCCCATCGCCAACATAGCTTCTTTGCTAGGACCAATAAAAACAATTTGATGATCGGCGCAAATCTCAGCAAATTTAGCATTTTCTGCTAAAAAACCGTATCCAGGGTGAATTGCTGTAGCATTACGAGTGAGAGCAGCAGCAATAATATTAGGAATGTTGAGATAGCTTTTTCCCGAAGGTGGAGGTCCAATACATACGCTTTCATCTGCCAGTTGAACGTGGAGAGCTTGCCGATCGATAGTAGAATGAACGGCAACAGTAGCAATACCCATTTCCGCACAGGTGTGTAAAATGCGTAGAGCGATTTCTCCTCTATTGGCAATTAAGATTTTTTCAAATTGCATATAAGGGTTACTTTAATTAGAGTCATGTCTTAGAATAAGATTTTTTATGCTGCTAAAAAAGTGGCGGGCTGTCTTTCGATCCCAAATTAGAAGGAGGGCGATCGCTACTCCAACTCCACCAAGCAGTATTACATTCACACAAATAAAATTCCTGCCATTTCCGACGCATATCATATCCCGTCACAGGGGCGCGTCGGTTGAGCCAAACATTTTGTGCTTTCTTAGGGTCAGCCTTGCAGGAAGGGCAGCAAAAGTCAACTGAGTGAGTTGCTTTCTCTGTCCATTTTGGAGGGATAGGGGCAAACGCATCCATATTATTGACTCATCAGTTGTAAACAGGTGGCTCTAGCTTATCTCAATTCTATAATCTTGAGTAAGATCAATTTAACAATAACTAGGCTAAAAATTTTTTTAAACTATCTTTCCTTGCCATTGTTGCCAAAGAGTTTTGAATTTACTACTAGTAAAGTAATAGCTAAAATTGAAGTTAGACTAACTCTTTTACCCCACATCTGAGCTTTAGTACCTTGATACCAAATCTCTATTTCATAATTGCCTTGCGGTAAATTCAACATTATTCTGCCATCTTTTGAGGCTGTTTGATTTGTCATAATTTTGATAAGCGAGATGTCTTTTGTCATCTGCTTATTCTCACATTTGATTACTGATTGCTATACATAAGATATAAGTACCTAGGCAAAATTATTTACACAATTCTCAATTCTGAATAACTACTAACTACTAACTACTAACCACTAACCATCTCAACTATGTAATCAATTTTGCACACCTACTTAGATAAAATCTCGGCTTATAAAACATTAATTAACTAGCTTTGGCAACTACTGTATCTTGAGTGAGTAATTTAATTGCTCTCTGATACTGTAAGTCGGCATCTGTACCAATCTGATCGTAGCTAATAGGTTCTTGAGAAACTACAAAATCAGGCTGAATACCTAGTTTATTAATATCTGTATGATTAGGGGTTTCGTATTTGGCTACAGTCACCGCTAATCCTGAACCATCAGGTAATTCAAATAAAGATTGAATTAATCCCTTACCAAAAGTTTTTTCTCCTACCAGTAAAGCACGTCCGTTATCTTGTAATGCACCTGCTAAAATCTCACTCGCACTAGCTGTTCCCTGATTTACTAATAGTACTAAGGGTGCTTTGCTGATTACCTCTGGATTAGATTCAAAATTTCCTAAAGTTCCCTGACGATTCACTGTATATACAATTGTGCCTTCTTGAAGCCATAAACGAGCAATTTCAATTCCAGCTTGTAATAAACCCCCTGGATTATTTCTTAAATCCAGAATATAAGCTTCTGCTCCTTCTTGTTTTAGTCTGAACACAGCATGAGCAATTTCTTGAGTCGCATTAGCACTGAATTGGTTGAGGCGCACATAACCAATAGATTTATTACCATGATTATCTAGGTTAGCGGTCACAGGATTCAGAGAGATGCGATCGCGTATTAAATCAAGATTACGGATTGTTTCAGGTTGAAGATTGTGGGATTGCACCGTGACAGATACTTTTGTGCCAATAGTACCGCGCATTTTTGCTGCTGCTTCATCTAGAGTTAATTTTTTAGTATCTATCCCATCTATCTCTAAGATATAGTCTCTGGGTTTAATACCAGCCAATTCTGCTGGAGAACCTGCTAAAGGGGATACTACCTCTATTAACTGGGTTTCTGGGTCGATGTTAATTTGCAATCCTACCCCTGATAACTCCCCAGAAGTATTGACCTGCAAGCTATGATACTGCTCTGGTCTTAGTAGCCTAGTGAAGGGGTCATCGAGAAGAGCTAACATTTCTTCAATCGCTTGATAGCTTTCTTCCCGATCTCTCATAGGTTTTTTAATAAACTTCTGACGCACAAACCACCAGTTTTGATGATTGAATGTCTCATCTACATAGGATTGGTTGACAATTCGCCACGACTGCAACAATAATTTCTGTTCTTCCGTAAAGGCTTGAGCAGAAGGAGTAAACCAAAATAGACTAGAGGTAAACCAGACAAATACTAGTAGAGTAACCCAAAATACTTTTTTGACCATGTGGAAGGAATATAGTTTAGCTTTAACCTAATTATTAGTTTATATTAGCGATTCTTAATCAATTGTTACCTAAAAATACCGCTCCGTCTCAGGAAGATGATTCAATAGATATAATCTAACCCAGTAACTAGCACCCAAAAAATATCTTGGGAAACGGCAACACCAAAACTTAAAGCTATGTTACATTTTTTAAAGGGAAATATTCCGTATCCAGAAATATATCTTAGTTAGCTAATTTAGACTTCATGTTCACTAAACAAGTAACAGATTCCAAAGTTTATCAATGGTTTGACGAACGTCTGGAAGTGCAAGCAATTTCCGACGACATCAGCAGTAAATATGTACCTCCTCACGTCAATATCTTCTATTGTCTTGGTGGTATTACCTTAGTTTGCTTCTTAATTCAGTTTGCTACTGGATTTTGCATGACATTCTATTACAAGCCCACTGTAGCTGATGCTTTTACATCTGTAGAGTACATCATGAACGAAGTTAACTTTGGTTGGTTAATTCGTTCTGTCCATCGCTGGTCTGCTAGCATGATGGTTCTAATGATGATTCTTCACGTTTTCCGCGTCTATTTAACTGGTGGTTTCAAAAAACCCCGTGAGTTGACTTGGATTGCTGGAGTAGTTATGGCAGTAATCACTGTTAGTTTCGGTGTTACTGGCTACTCTCTTCCTTGGGACCAAGTAGGTTACTGGGCGGTTAAAATCGTATCTGGTGTACCTGCTGCTATTCCTGTAGTTGGAGATTCAATGGTAGAACTACTACGCGGTGGTGCTAGTGTTGGTCAATCTACTTTAACTCGCTTCTACAGTTTACATACATTTGTATTGCCTTGGTTGATGGCGGTATTCATGTTGCTACACTTCTTGATGATCCGCAAACAAGGTATTTCTGGTCCTTTGTAAAGCCATTTTTTGATGTAGAGCTTAAGCTTGATCGTCTAACATAAATCTGAGAGATAATTATTCATAATCTCGACCAATAGTCAATAAGCTCCGACAGCAACTTGCAACTATCTTGCCATTTTACCTGCTGATTCTGAGTCGATTAAGGAGAAACCAATGTCAACATTAAAAAAACCCGATCTTAGCGATCCCGCATTACGCGCCAAGCTAGCTCAAGGCATGGGTCACAACTACTATGGTGAACCTGCTTGGCCTAACGACCTATTATATATCTTCCCAGTAGTAATCTTGGGAACTATTGGTTTAGTAGTTTGTTTAGCTGTACTAGACCCTGCATTGATTGGTGAACCTGCTAATCCTTTTGCAACTCCTTTGGAAATCTTACCTGAGTGGTATCTATACCCTGTTTTCCAAATTTTACGCATTCTTCCTAACAAACTTTTAGGAATTGCTTGCCAAGGCGCTGTTCCTTTGGGCTTAATGCTTGTTCCTTTCATTGAAAACGTTAACAAGTTCCAAAACCCCTTCCGTCGTCCTATAGCTACTACTGTTTTCCTATTCGGTACTGTAGTAACTATTTGGTTAGGAATTGGTGCTACCTTCCCTATCGATAAATCTTTAACTTTAGGATTGTTCTAGGTTTTTTGGCAATTATAATTTTTTCATAATCTGAACGCCAGCGATCGCTGTTGTTTAAGCTGTAAAAGTTCACAATTGCGATCGCTAGCGTAAATTTTTGGCTGGCAAAGCCAATTATCATCACTCTCTCAACAAAACTTAAGCTTTACAAAGTTACATAGTAAATGTAATTCTTAACAGATGATAATTGTGACTGATGAAAAGATTATATTTGTTATGTATATTGTTATCAGTAGTCTTTCCCATAGCTAGTTGTGGCAATAGTAGTGATGTTAGTCAGGATAGGCAAAATAGCATTTCTCTAGAAAATAATGCAGACATTCTTGCAGAAGCAGAGTCTTTTAACTATCAAGATTATGCAGAAGTATTAAAAACTTATGTCAGCGATCGCGGTTTAGTAGATTACGAAGCACTACAAGCAAATAGAGAAAAATTAGACCAATTTAATCAAGCATTAGGTTCAGTAACCCCCAGTATTTATAACAGTTGGAGTGAAGCAGAACAACTGGCATTTTTAATCAACGCTTATAACTCTTTGACCCTTCAATCAATTATCGATCAAAATCCTCTCAAAAAAAGTATTAGAGATATTCCTGGGGTTTGGAGAAGACGTAAATTTGAGCTTGCAGGAAATTCTAAAACACTTGATAATATAGAACACGATATCCTCAGAAAAGAATTTAATGAACCAAGGATTCATGCAGCTTTAGTATGTGCAGCTATAAGTTGTCCTCCTCTGCGGAATGAGCCTTATTTACCAGAACAAATAGACAGCCAATTAGACGATCAAGTAAGAAAATTTATTGCTAGTTCTCATGGCTTTAAAATAGAACAGGATGACAATAGAGTATATCTTTCTTCTATCTTTAAATGGTTTGGGGAAGATTGGGTTACTAGCTATGGTATTGAGGATAAATTTACAGGAAATAGGAAAGAAAAAGCAATACTAAATTTTATAAGTAAGTATCTTAACGAATCAGAGAGAGAATATCTACAAGAAGGACAATATAGGATATCTTATTTAGATTACGACTGGTCACTAAACAAAGTTAGTAATTGACCGAGAGAGAGGCTTCCGGCTAGAAAGCATCTCTAATCGTGGTGTTGACAATTGATAATTAATAATTGTTTCATTGACTAAAGATAGTTGAGGAGAATAGAAACTGGTGCGGGTCAAAAAGATTATCTCTGTGAGTTTTTTATCCATAGTTACTGGGTTGCTAGTTGCAGCTTGTGGAAACAACCATCAAACTTCTACCACCAACAGGGATAGTAGCACTCTCAAACTTTTATATTGGCAAGCACCAACGATTCTTAACCCCCATCTTTCCACAGGGTTTAAAGATGCAGAAGCAAGTCGTATTACACTAGAACCTCTAGCTACTTTTGATAACAATAATCAATTGATTCCCTTTCTCGCAGCAGAAATTCCTACAGTAGAAAATGGAGGGATTGCTGAAGATGGTAAATCAGTCACTTGGAAGTTAAAACAGGATATTAAGTGGTCAGATGGCACACCTTTCACTGCTGCTGATGTAGTCTTTACTTATGAATATGTCGCTAATCCTCAAGTTGCTGCCGTATCCAAAGGAAATTATGATGTAGTAGCCAGTGTAGAAGCGATCGATGACTACACTGTTAAAGTAAATTTTCGAGATGTTAACCCTGCTTGGTACTTAATTTTTGTTGGCGCACAAGGGATGATCCTTCCCAAGCATATTTACCAATCCTACAACGGTGAAAATGCCAGAGAAGCACCAGCTAACCTCAAACCCATCGGGACAGGACCGTATCAAGTAGTAGAATTTAAACCAGGAGATACAGTTATTTATGAACCTAACCCTGAGTTTCGCGAAGCTGATACATTGGGTTTTGAGAGAGTCGAACTCAAAGGGGGTGGGGATGCAACTTCTGCTGCGAGGGCGGTTTTACAAACAGGAGATGCGGATTATGCTTATAATTTGCAGGTTGAAGCACCTATCTTAGAAGAATTAGAAGCAGCAGGAAAAGGCAAAGTTGTAGCTAACTTTGGAGCTTTGATGGAACGAATTATTATTAATCATAGCGATCCTAATAAAGCTACTGATGATGGTGAACGTTCTAGCATTAAGTTTCCCCATCCTTTTTTCAGCGATTTCAAAGTGCGTCAAGCCTTAGCTTTAGCTATTGATCGTGACACTATTGCCAAGCAACTATATGGAATAACAGGAAAAGTTACACCAAACTTTTTAGTAGCACCCCAACAATATGTTTCTGCTGATACTAGTTATGAATACAATCTTGAGAAAGCTAATCAGTTATTAGATGAATCAGGATGGCGCGATACTAATGGTAATGGAATTAGAGATAAAGATGGCGTAGAAATGTCCATAGTGTTTCAAACTTCTGTAAATCCTTTACGGCAAAAAACCCAAGCAGTAATTAAACAGGGATTAGAATCTATTGGGATGGAAGTAGAGCTAAAAAGTATTGATGCTAGTGTGTATTTTTCTAGCGATCCTCAGAATAACCAAACCCTAGAACGTTTTTATGCAGACTTACAGATGTTCACTACAGGAAATACTAACCCCGATCCTGGTACTTACATGAAGTTCTACATTTGCGAGGAAATTCCCCAAAAAGTTAATAGTTGGTCAGGATATAATAACTCTCGCTATTGTAATCCTCAATACGATCAACTATGGCAACAATCTAATGTTGAATTAGATACCCAGAAGCGGGAAGAAATTTTTATTCAGATGAATGATTTACTAGTAAATGAAGTAGTGGGTATTCCCTTAGTTCATCGAGCAGATGTAGTAGCTTTTAGTAATGATATTACTGGTTATGAGCTTACTCCTTGGGATATGCGGACTTGGGATATTATGAATTGGAAAAGACAATGAAATAATCCTGAGCTTATGCTGTAGTGTATATGAAACGATAGCCTAAATCATAATGCTTTTGCTGGCGTAGATGTCCATAATTTTGCTCCCACACTCCTGTCTCTAAATCTTTACGTAAACTCACTAAACCATGATTTAATTCATCTTTTGTAATTTTGGCAAAGGATGAAATCCCATTACGAATCTTGCTATCAAGGTAAAGTTCTGGTCTTGACCAACCTACTGCTGCAAATGAATCCGATAAATCATGAGGTAATCATATCAAATCACTAAATGTTTGCTACGCATAAAGCATCGACAAATAAAAAGTTTTTCTTTCACTTCCGTTACTTCTCTTGCTTTTTATAATATACTTAAAGTGATCTGATATTAATTCCTAAAACTTACCAATCTTTTGTTGACAATCAGATTTAGTAATATTTGAATACCGTGTTTCGCCACTAGCATCAATTAGATGATAATTTTCAAAAGGACTAAAAGGAGACGACTTATTAATACAAGCAAAACCTGTTTGTATTAGTTGATTTCTAGCTTCCTGGCAGTCGGATGAAGTTAGATTAGTGGCAAATACTTGAGTAGTGTCAGCATTAACTAAATGAACAATGCCAGAAGAAAAGCTACTACGGGATTCATTTTGGCACGTATATCTTCTGGAATTATTTAATCCCCATAGATTACTAGCAGGAAAAAAATTCACATTAACTTCTGGTTGTCGGGATTGTATTTCCGCAAGCTTTTGTTGATGTTCTCTCATAATGATTCCTTCTAATGTTTCTTGATCGCGTCGTCGATTATCTGCCATTATTTGATTCATGGTTTGTTCTGTATTATTAATCTCATTCTTAAAACTTCTACCTATTTTCATTTCTAAAAATGACATTAATTCTATAGCATCTTGTGGTTCAAGACGAAAACTTGCAATATAACTGTTTGTTCCATCATTCCAACTAATAGCAAAATTTTTTCTAAGTTTTGTTCCACCTGTCCAAAAACTTGTTCCTTTCCAATCTGTCATTTGTAAGTTAATAATTCTGTTGAGATTTATAGTTTGATTTAGTTCTGACTCTTTGAACTTTAAATAAAGATTATTATTTTCAATTAAAACACGACAGCTATCGAGATCGCCTTCTATTATATCTTTACATTTTCCTTTATAAGATTGAGCTAAAACTGGTACACTTATTGCCAAAATTACTCCTGTTATTAAAACTGAACCTAGAGAAGAGATAACTTTACATTTTGACAACATACTGTTCTTAAGAGATTTCATACAAAAATAAGAAGTAAAAACTAACTGATTGAATTAAATAAATTCTGACATAGATTTACTTAATAATTGTTTAGTTTTTATAAAAAAAACCCAAAATAATTTATAGATTAGATAAAGAAAATACAGAAAATAAGGGACTAGATTACCGTTTAACTATAGAAAATTGAGTAAATCTTTAAATGTACTTTAAACAAATACTTAGATATTTCAAATTAAATCTAATATTACTGGTAGTAGGATTTGACTTTTACCTGTAATGTTACGGGTAGATTTTTAAAAGACAATGTCTCAACCAAAACAAACCCCCATAGCTTTCTTTATGGGGAAGTTAACTTCAACCCGGATAGGTGAGAAACTATTTTTGCCCATAGCGTGGATACGGGAGGAGAAACGAATTCACCCTCATACGGTATCCATTAACTTGTAAATAATATATGTGCGATTCGTTCATAACAAACCCTCATCTGAGGGGGGACTTATCGCTTTAGTTGAGTAATCCACTCTGGGTAGAGTTCGCACTTTAATCCTCAACTAATGATAACTAGTACATCATCAAGGTGAGATATGTAATATCAAATCACTAAATGTTTGCTACACATAAGGCATCGACAATAAATGGATAACAAGTAATCGAACTAACAATTGAGTTATTAAGTTTATTTAAGGTTTTACTAAGAGTAATTCTCAGGCGATCTAGATTTTCAAAAACGTACCACTGTAATTGATCTTTTAGATATCTCCATAATCTTTCAATTGGATTAACTTCTGGTGTGTAGGGGGGTTGAAAAATGAAAATAATATTGTCAGGTATTTCTAAATCTTCTTTATAATGAAACCTTCCATTATCGCTGCACGAATAAAATGAAGGTCTTTACTGTATTTTTTAGAAAATGAATCTAGATAACTTTGAAAACAATCACCATTTAAATGTGACCATTCTTCAAAAAAATTCTCCCCAGTAATAGGTTCTACTAAACCATACAGCCAAAGATAATCATATTTATATTGATGAAATCCAACAGGTTGTATGCCTGAAAGTGTTATTTTCTTTCTTTCTATAGTATGAAGTCCAAATCGAGATTCATCTTGTACCCAATATCTAATTTGTTCATATTTATTTTGTTTTTCTTGATGTAATAATAATTCTTTTTCAATTATAAATGAAATTTTTTTTTGAATTCAGCTTCAGCTTGTGCATCTTTTTTTACATTACTACGTCGAGGAACTTTCAGTTTGGCTTTTAATCGATAATGTACTGTATCATGTACAACTTTATAGGAAACGTCTAAATTATGACTTGTATATAACCAAGTTTGTATTTCTTTATAACTACTAAATCCTTCTTTTTCCTTTAATTCATTAATTAAAATTTGTTCTATTTCTGGGGTAATAACTGCCTTCCTGCCAGAAGATTTGTAAATATCTAACATTTTTGACAAACCACCTTTTCGATATGAACTTAACCATCTAGATACTGTAGTCCTGTGTTTTCCGCTTAAAGATGATAAATGCCCAATACTTTCAACTAAGTTCGTTTTTATCCAATAAAGTGCTTGAATTCGTTCTTTTTTTTGCGGATTTTTCTCTTGTTTAATTAATTTTGATAATGTTTCAACTGATTCAATAATCTCTATTTTAAGATTTCCTGCCACGTCCGTTACTTCTGTTGTTTTTTTATAGCGA
Source organism: Xenococcaceae cyanobacterium MO_167.B27 (assembly GCA_030065935.1). GTDB lineage: Bacteria > Cyanobacteriota > Cyanobacteriia > Cyanobacteriales > Xenococcaceae > JASJCP01. Next base: position 184 of record JASJCP010000149.1, on the reverse strand, counting down.
TCGCCTTTTATAGTTATAGCATATTTAGAGTGATTTCATATTATATTTGTCTTTCCGCACGTCAAAAAGTAATATGCTCTGATTACATTTTTGACCTATATTAGCGATCACATTTTCGTCTATCTGCGATCGCTAATATCCAATAAATCAGTTTTTGGCGACCCGCTACGCGGTTGCCTTCGGC
>JASJCP010000148.1 GCA_030065935.1 Xenococcaceae cyanobacterium MO_167.B27 | reverse complement strand
AGTATGGATATATGTTGGGAATGGGTCGAAAAATTAATGATAACTTCTCTCAATAAACTCCCATTCTATCAAAGAGGTCTTAAGACTATGAAACTTATACAGAGCCTAGTATAGCGGGGTTGTCACCCCGCCAGGCCTACCCTACAATTTATACCAATTTCAAAAATTACTGCTACAGATATTTCTCCGCGTCCCCGCGTCTCCGTGTCAGTCATCTGTAGCAAACTTAAATCAAAATGGTATTATGTGTCGCCAACTTTCTCAGGATAGTTAGTAATTATTCCATCAACTTTTAGTTGCTTCATTATCTTAATATCTTCTAGCTCATTAACAGTATATGCCCAACACTTTAAACCTTGTTTATGTACTGAACTAATAAATTCTGAATCTATAAAATTGTAATTGTTGATAATAGTAGCTACCTTAAGTTTCTCAGCTATTTTTAAATAGTCTAGAGGTATGCCATAAAGTAATAATCCTAGATTTATTTTCGGGTCAATGACTTGCACTTGTTGTAATTCATAATGATTAAAGGAAGAAATTAAAAAATCATCATAAGACCATCCATAATTAAGATAGCGATGAATTAAATCAACTACGAGAGTTGCTGTTTGCTTTCCCTTCAGTTCGATATTAATCCCGACTTGCCGATTAACAGTATTAAAAACTTCTTCTAGAGTGGGGATTTGTTGACCTTTACCCGCATCTAGAGAACGGAGATAAGATAAACTTTTATCTGTGATATAACCTTCACCATTAGTAGTTCTTGCTAAACTGCGGTCGTGAATGACTAATAGTTGCTCTTCAACTCGATGGACATCAATTTCGATTACATCAACTCCTAGAGACATAGCTTTTTGAATTGATAATAAACTGTTCTCAGGCTCATGTCCCATCGCCCCCCGATGTCCAATAGACAATAATTTTTGAGAGTTTAAGCAGGACATATTCTAAGATCGTGGAATATAGATAATTCTTTTATTATTGGCGGTGTTGCAAAACTCCGCACTAGGGAAATGATGACTAATCGTTATTTCAGAAATATTGCTTACCTTGCTACTATCTTAGGGATTGTTAGTTATGTACCTCTAGGATTAACTCAAACTGTAACAGAATCTCCTGTATTTAGAGTAGCGCGATCGCCTGCAACTTTACAAATTATCTCTATTACCCGCGACGGTGATAGGGAATCTATAACATCAGATAAACCCATTACTGTCACTATTGAAGCTACTCCTGGTGTAAGAGCATCAGTATTATTAGTAGCGGATAAACACACCATCAGTGAAACCTCTGCTAGGGAAATATCCCCAGGAATTTATCAAGCTACAATTTATTTCGACTCCAACACCCGTATTGTAGAAGGAGTAATTATGGCTCGCTTGCAACGGGGTAAACAGGTGATTTATGATGCAGCAAACCGTCCTTTTAGTGTTGTGAGAGCAGAAACTCAACCAGGTTTTACTATAGGAGGCTCACAATCTAGTTTATTTACTCGCAACAACTTTAATTCACCCAATTCTCAAGTTGCGGTTAATAGTAACATTCCTTTAAACTTTACCAGTCACCGTAACGGGGAAATAGTTAACGGGAATAACTTGCTTATTATGGGAGAAACTCAACCTAATGCGGAAGTAAGTATCAAAGTAAGTTCTAGTTTGTCTTTAATTGGTAATTTTCTGGAATTGGAGGGAGTAACCTTAGTAGAGCAAACTGTTATCGCAGATAAGAAAGGTAATTTTTCTTTTACTATTCCTCACAGTAAAAACACCGTATCAGGTTTAAAATATACCATTAATGCGATCGCAATGGTTCAAAATCAAACTAGTCAATCAGTAGAACTGACGTTAGTACAAAATTAAATATTAATCATTATGGCAGACTCTATTATGTATCAAGAGGATGGTTATGTTGTCCTCGAAGCTGATAACCCCGAACAGTTTTTAACCCCAGAAGAGTTACAAGCAAAACTTAAAACCTATTTGTTAGATGAACAAGTCGAGATACCCAGAGAGTTAAGCAAATTTGACTCAGTGGATGAACAGGCTAAATATCTGATGGAAAATTATTTTGAATTGGATATTGGTGCAGATAAGTTCTTGCAATGGTATGTTGTACGGTTGGAGAAGTAGCAAGTAGCTTTTTAGCAGTGACAAATAGTAAATGAGCAAAATTCCTAATCAAAGATGGCGTATCGCAGACTCAACACCAGAAAAAGTTAATCAGATTAGTCTCAGTACGGGATTATTGCCTCTAATCAGTCAGGTACTCATCAATAGAGGAATTGATACCCCAGATTTAGCTCATGTTCATCTCGCTCCAGAGTTACAAAAGTTACCATCTCCCCTAGAGGAGTTTCCCCATCTTGCTACTAGTGTAGAATTGCTCAAAGAAGCGATCGCATTAGAAGATAAAATTGCTATCTGTGGGGATTATGATGCTGATGGCATGACTAGTACTGCATTACTAATAAGGGCATTAAGACATTTAGGTGCAGATGTTGACTATGCTATTCCCAGTCGGATGAAGGATGGTTATGGAATTAATAAGCGCATTGTAGAAGAGTTTGCTGCTACGGGAGTGGGTTTAATTCTGACGGTTGATAATGGAATTGCTGCTTATGAGCCGATTTTACACGCTGTAGAGTTGGGGTTGACTGTAATTATCACCGATCATCACGATCTTCCTCAAAAATTACCGCCAGCAGATGCCATACTCAATCCTAAGTTATTACCGAGCGAATCTCCTTATCGGGGTTTAGCAGGGGTAGGAGTTGCCTATATTCTGGCGATCGCAACAGCCCACAGTTTAGGAAAGCTCGAAGGTTTAACTAATCAGATTTTAGAGCTATTTACCCTGGGAACAATTGCCGATCTCGCCCCTTTGGTGGGAGTAAACCGTCGTTGGTTAAAGAAAGGGTTGCGTCAGTTACCCCACTCAGAGTTAGCAGGAATCAAAGCTTTAATGCAAGTTGCTGGGGTAAAATCAGAATCAATAGCTCAAGAAATAGACTCTACACAGTTACAACCTGATGATATTGGCTTTAAATTAGGACCTAGAATTAATGCTATTGGTAGAATTGGCGTTCCGCAACTAGTAATAGAATTACTCACTACAGATGACCCTGATATTGCTTATGAGCGAGCCAGACAATGCGAAAACATTAATAGTAAAAGACAGCAACTCTGTGAGGAAATCCAAGAAGAAGCAGTAGCCATTATAGAAACTAAACCGATTCCTTGGAAGCAATTAAGGGTATTAGTTGTAGTTTCCGAAAACTGGCATCATGGAGTAATTGGAATTGTCGCTTCTCGTTTAGTAGAACGTTATGGTGTTCCTGTTTTTATTGGTACTTATGAAGACAAGGAAAAAAACATCATTCGGGGTTCTGCTAGAGGAATTGAAGAGTTTAATATTTTTAAAGCTTTAGACTATTGTCACGATTTATTAGATAAATTTGGTGGACACAAAGCAGCAGGAGGCTTCAGTTTCAAAGCCAAACATTTAACAGCACTAGAACAAAAGTTAAGTGAATTTGCTCATCAATGTTTAATAATAGAACATCTCAAACCCCTAATCAAAATAGACTCTCAAGCTAAACTAGAAGAAATTAATCTCAATCTCTATCAACAAATAGATGATTTACAACCTTGGGGAATTGGTAATGATTTTCCTGTCTTCTGGACTCCTAATGTGAAAATTAAAGAGCAAAAAATAGTAGGCAAAAATCACATCAAGCTAATTCTGCAAGAAAGGGATTCAGAAGTAGAAAAAAAGGCGATCGCCTGGCGATGGGGCGAATATTTCCCTTTACCTAAAACTCTCGATCTTGCTTATAAACTCAAAGAAAATACTTGGAATGGGAATAGTAATATTGAGTTAGAAATTGTCGGGGTGAGACTTCCTGTTGAAGCTAACCCAACTAATAAACTGAAAAAAGCACAATTCAATTATCAAGGTAGAATCTATGTTTGTGTTTTACAAGAGTCTCCGAGTGAATTAAGAATTCGCAATCAACAAGGAAAAGTTTTAGCTATAAGTAAAGGCGATCGTTTTGGTTTATTAGGGACAACAAGAGATAACGCCAAGCAAGTTGATGTCACACAACCCCACTATTACAAGTTAATCAAAGCTGCTCTAATGGCATTAGGGGCTGAATAAAATTTATAGAGCTTCTCACTTAAATGGGGTACATTCTAAGTAAACTAACAACTAACAACTAACAACTAACACACCAATATTTTTGATTTATACAAGAAATATAATGTGCAAATAATTTTACTTAGGGGTGATTTATATGGAAGAAATATTAGATTTAAAAGAAAAACTAGTCAATCAGGATATTGAGGCTGCTATCTTGTTAGTAGATGAACTAGAAGCGATGGGAAGACAAGATAAAATTAATACTTTAGAAAGTTTTTTAGTAGTTTTATTAGTTCATTTAATTAAAATTCAAGTCGAAAAAAGAGTAACTAGAAGCTGGTTAAATTCAATTACTAATAGTTTATTGGAAATTCAAGACCGCAATAGATTAGGAAAAAAGTCTCATTATATTAAGCAAGGAGATTGGACTGAACACTTAATAGATAGAGAATCTAGAGCCGTATTAAAAGCTTCTAAGGAAATATTTGGTGGAATAGAAGTAAAACAGTTAAGAAAGCAAATTGATTTCGAGAAATTGCAAACTCAAGCCATAGAGTTACTGAATTTAACTTACTCCAAAAACCCTGAAGAAATTGATGCTATTGTACAAAATATAAGTTCTGAAGCTGGATAAATACACAATATCTGGACTATTATAGCGGCTCTACCGAACCTGCGATGTAAAACTGTTAGAAACTAGTCATCAAAAGTCTTGCTGTGCAAGACTTTGAGTTCTTGATAGTTTGATGCTTGTATATTTTTTCCTAAATCCGTTTACAGATAAGTCTTTTAGCCAAATTCAACACTGTAAGTTCGGTAGAGCCATTATAGCTTAAATGAACAGGCTCTTTTCCGATCAAACTCACATTCGTAAGTTTTTTTTTGCACAACTTCCTTGAAATGCTTGGAAATTAAAGATAAATAACGTTAGGATTTCTTATAGAAGAATAAAGTTTTGTTAAAAAACGTGACGACTAATCTCCAGCCCTACAATACCCATAATCATCATTCTACTAAATGGCATTGTCTTCATCCGATCTGGGAAGGAGATGAAACAGTAGTTAAACAGGGATTACCCCATAGTCAACTCGCCCCAACTTGGCAAATTTTGCTTTTAGGGGATGGTTCACCCACTCGCCATCTTAAACTACTAACGGGAGAACCAACAGAGGTTGATGTAATTGATATGTCTTTAATTGGTACAGATAACGATCATGCTCCTCGGGAAATAGAAAAGATAGCTGAACCCAGATTAAGAAGACAAGTGTGGTTACGCAAAGCATCAGGTCAAAGATTAGCTTATGCTGCTTCTTGGTGGGATGCTAATCATGTAGATCGCTATCTCCAAAATCGCTCTTTACCTATCTGGGAAAGTTTATCTCGTCTCCATACGGAACTTTATCGGGATATCCGAGGAATTTATTATGGAAATTCTAAAGCTTTAGAGTTAGCTTTTGGCGAAAAAGGACCTTTTTGGGGTCGCCATTACCTTTTTTGGCATCATGGTCGTCCTTTGACCCTTATTTACGAGGTTTTCTCCCCTTATCTCTGTAAATATCTGGGAACTACTAGCGATCGCTAATAAAGCTCCCTCAAAGGATGAGGAATAAAGGATGAAGGAGGATGAAGTAATCAGTAATCAGTTATCAGTTATCAGTAAAGGGTAGTGGGATAGGAAAGATTCGCGGATGAATAAGTAATCAGCCTTATTTCCCCAATTCCCCAATTCCCCCCGGGAGGAGACTTAATATATCTAGGTATTGAAGCCAAAAGAGATCGGTTTTGTTGTGAAGTCTCCGAACCGCCCCAATTCCCTAATTCCCTAATTCCCTAATTCCCCAATTCCCTAATTTCCCAATTCCCTAATTCCCTAATTCCCCAATCCCCAATCCCCATTCCCCATTCCCTATTAAACAATTGTTTAGGGTATATTTTCTGGACTTCTCGCTAAGATGACAGAATGAGCATACTGATACAAGCATCTGTGAGAATTTATGGTCAAAATACCCCTGAAACCAGAAACTAAAATTACTCAGCCACAAACTAAAACTATTGCTATCGATGTGGAAGGGATGAAATGCGCTGGTTGCGTTAAAGCTGTAGAAAGACAGTTGCAACAAAATCCTAGGGTAATATCTGCTTGTGTGAATCTGATTACGGAAGTAGCAGTAGTAGAGTATGAGTGGGAAGCTTTAGCACCAGAAACTCTCGCTGATAAACTCACCCAAGGGGGTTTTCCCAGTCAAGTTCGAGTTGAAAACACTAGTATTGCAGAAGTTGCTCGCAAAGCGCAAAGGAAACGAGAACAGCAGCAACAGCAACAGCTTTGGCAATTAATCACCGCAGCTATTTTACTGGTTTTTTCCAGTATTGGTCATCTACATCATCTGGGTTTTACTCCCATTCCTCTACTGAGTAATATTTGGTTTCACTGGGGTTTGGCTACCTTGGCTTTATTGATTCCTGGGCGATCGCTTTTACTAGATGGGGCTAAGAGTTTGTCTCACGGAATGCCTAATATGAATACCTTAATCGGATTGGGTACTGTGAGTGCATATTTGGCTAGTTGTACCGCTTTATTATTTCCTTCTTTGGGTTGGGAGTGCTTTTTTGATGAACCAGTAATGTTATTAGGGTTTATTTTCTTGGGGCGTACCCTAGAAGGGAGGGCGAGAAATCGAGCTTCTTTAGCTTTAGAAAATTTGGTATCTTTGCAACCTTTAGTAGCTCGTTTAGTCGGTAAACAAGAGGATGATAATAGTATCGGAATTAAAATACCTGTAGAACAAGTTAAGGTTGGAGATTGGTTGAGGGTATTACCAGGAGAAAAAATACCTGTTGATGGCATTCTGGTACAAGGGAACACAACAGTAGAAGAGTCGATGTTAACTGGGGAGTCAATTCCTGTTACAAAACAAGTAGGTGATCGCGTTTGGGCGGGAACTCTCAATCAATCAGGAAGCATCTTATTACAAGTAAAAAATACGGGTTCGGCTACCACTCTTTCTAAAATAATTAATTTGGTAGAATCTGCTCAAACTCGCAAAGCACCAGTACAGCAATTAGCAGATACAGTAGCAGGATATTTCGCCTATGGGGTTATGGCAATCGCTAGTTTGGCTTTCTTATTTTGGTATTGTTTTGGGACAAAAATTTGGTCAGATGTCTTAATCACTACTTCTCACTCTATGGGAGGGGAAATGATGCTCACAGAAACTTCTCCTCTACTGTTGAGTTTAAAATTAACTATTGCAGTACTGGCGATCGCTTGTCCCTGCGCCCTTGGTTTAGCTACCCCCACAGCGATTTTAGTAGGAACTAGTATTGGTGCAGAAAAAGGGATTTTGATTAAAGGAGGAGATGTTTTAGAAAAGATTAGTCAGCTAGATACAGTAGTATTTGATAAAACTGGGACTCTCACTCTCGGTAAATTAGAAGTAACAGACATAGTTGGGGTAAATAATTTTGATACAACAGATTTATTACAGCTAGCTGCATCTGTTGAAAACAATAGCAACCATCCTCTAGCCAAAGCTATTGTAAGTGAGGCTCAACAACAAGACTTATCTTTCTTACCAGTTAAAGATTTATCTAATCATCCAGGGTTGGGGATAACAGGAATTATCGCAGAAGACACTATATATTTAGGAAATCAAACCTGGTTATCTCAACAGGGAATTACTCTTGATACAGTCACAGAAAATAAAATTCAATCCTTAGAAGCAGTAGGTAAAACCATAGTCTATCTAGCAAAAAACTCAGAATTAATCGGATATATTGCTCTTAAAGATAACTTACGCCCTGATGCGGTTCAAACTATTGCGCAGTTACAAAACATGGGCTTTAAAACCGCTCTGCTGACAGGCGATCGCCCAAAAGTCGCATTTGCGATCGCATCTCAACTAAATATTTCTCAAGTCTTCGCAGAAGTCAAACCAGAGCAAAAAGCTAACATAATTAAATCTCTGCAAAACTCACCATCTCAAACCACAAAAGTTGTAGCAATGGTAGGAGATGGTATTAATGATGCACCAGCATTAGCACAAGCAGACATTGGTATTTCCCTTCAAGGCAGTACCGATGTTGCGATCGAAACTGCTGATATAGTGCTAATGCAAAGTAAATTAGCCGACTTAATCAACTCAATTCGTCTGAGTTTAGCAACTACCAATAAAATCAAACAAAACTTAGGTTGGGCATTAGCCTATAACATTATTGCTATTCCCATCGCAGCAGGAGTCCTAATTCCTAGTTTTAATTTAGTACTTTCCCCTGTAATAGCTGCTGTAGCAATGGCATCAAGTTCTTTAATTGTTGTAGGTAATTCTTTACTATTATTGCAGCAAAAGTAATATTTAATTCTTACCAGATGTAGGCGATCTCTTGAGAGTAGTTGTTACTATGATGAACCTGAAAGAGAATATGCGATCGCGAAACTAAAAGATAAGTACCCAATTTGTGATAGTTAAAATCAGTTTCACTACATAGGAATCACTACCAAGTTATATTATACCGTTTCTCAAAAGTAGCTAGATAGATCATCATCAAATTGTAGGTTGGGTTGCGCTTTCACTGCGGTCTTGGACGGGACTTTTAAAGTCGGGGTGCGCGACGCAGTCCCTTGGCTTTCCCCCCCCCGAAGCACCTTTCGGGTATAAGAGGCACGAAACCCAACACCTACAAACTTTTGTTGGGTTGCACTATCGTTTAACCCAAGCTACTAAGTCTCTCATTACTTTTGAGAATTGATATTATGAACTAATCATTCCAAATCGGAGATTTGGTCGGAGAGTGACAGAAGAGGGATAGATTTATGGGAATATCCCACCTAGAAAACCAAATATTTTCTAGGTGGTTAGACTTGGCTAAAGCAAAGTTTGATTTGTCTCCAGTCCTATATTGTTAGGACTGGAGGTAATTAGAGGTGGTGCAGCGTGCATAATATATCTGATAGATTCTGGTGCTGAAAGGGGTAAGTTACAGCAGTTTTCATTTAGCAACGCCCGTTGTTCGCCATATCTTCAAACTATCCAGCACTGGCTGTAGCCAGGCGAGCACATATTAGCGATAAGTACTATGCGTACACCGTTCTTAAAAACTACAGAGTTGGCTAAACCAAGTTCATGAGATGAATGTGTCAAGAGTCGAGCCAATTCAAGCCATTGTTCTTTGTTAGTTTTCAGTTCTTGAGGACAAGCAGTAAAATCTAAACATAGAACGGTAAAACGACCATTAAGTTCGCGGAATACTCGACATTTATCGGGCAGAAAAGGAGAAAGGCTACGAAAACGCTTAATAGTCTCTAGTTCCAAGTCACTACTTGTACAGTTTAGTGGTGAGTTGAATGATTCCATCAATTACCTCCCCTCACTTGTTTTACAGCTATCCTATCTTTATTTTAAGTAGTGAGGGGCGTTGTTCCAAAAGAGAATATTTTAATATTTCCATTAAATTTTCAGCTGCTTTTGAAAAAGTAGCCGAAGAAGCAGCTATAGCCCGTTCCCAAGCCAATAAAGCGGAACAAGAACTGCAAAGAGTTAAGTTTGAGGAGCAACAAAAATTAGCTCGGGCAGAAGCAGATAAGCAAGTGAAAGTTTTTGAAGCTCAAGCTCAGGCAGAATCGATCCGTTTACAAAGCGAGCAACTTAATCGCAATCCTAAATATATCGAGCTTTTGGAAGCTCAAACCAAATTAAAAGCTGCTGAAGGGTGGAATGGTCAACTGCCTAATTATATGGGTAGTGAGGCTATCCCTTTTATTCAGTTACCAACCTCTACAAATCGCTAATTAAGCTATCCAGTTTTCGGACAATATCTTTCTCTAGGGCGTAATAGTTCTTCCAAGAGATATTGTTGAATCTTGTCTGAGAGGGAAAATTCCCTCAACTCCTGTTGAGGCAGATGAGTATAGGCAGAGATATAACCTTTTTTACATGCCTCAAGTACTGGCTGAATCAGGAGCAAAGCATTTCTTGCTACCTTTCTGTGCAATAAAGCTTAACTGTTCACCATTAAAACTCAAATTAACATAAAAGAAAAGTCAGTCACTTTTTCCTGAAACAACCCATTGAAATATTCAGAGAAAAAACTTATGTCCCTCCCTGACAAAAAGACATCAAAAAACGCTAAAGATGCCCGCCTAAGAGCTACCTCAAAAATTTGGTCTTTGGCAGTCGCTATGTTGGCAATCTGTATTCCTCTTTCTGCTGTAACTAAGAGTGGCCCAATTCTGCCACTGGCTGTGGTTGTAGGAACAACCTTGGGAACAGCATCAGTATGGAGAGGCTCTACTGAAGAATTGACTACTGATTCCCAAAAATCGGACAAAATTAAGCAATTAGAAGGTAGAATTGCCGATCTAGAAACCATTATTACTTCAGAAGAAATTAATTGGCGACATTCTCTTGAGCCATCCTCTAAGAATGCAATTTTCGGTAAGGTTGCATCTAGGGTTGAGGAGAGGGAGAATCAATAAGAAGCTGAAATAGTTGTCATTACCAGAAATCGGGAAAATTGTCGGAATATCTTCCCCTCAATCCTTACACCATTTTCTAGCTAATTCGCCCGAATTCAGTAGAGGAACTAAAAAAGAGAAGATTAACAATAACTCAACAAGCATTGAAACAGCAAGCAATTACAGTAGTAATTGATGAAACGGGAGATAGAAACAAGGGAACAAAAACCAATTATGTAGCCCGACAATATTTGGAAAGTGTGGGCAAAATTGTTAACTAATCATGTTCGCTTTAATCTCCCGTTAAAAATCTCGCTCCTGCGAGATTTTCTAGAGGGAGTATTCTCGCTCACTAAGATAACCGAGTTGATTTAACGTTCTCTCTCTGCTTTGTCAGTTTGAATAAAGAGAATTAGTAAAAACACGGTAGGAACAAGAACAAATAATATAGTAGCGACGAATCCGAGATCGTTAACTTGCATAGGATAGCAGCCCCTAAGTAACTCTGTAAATCAACCATTATTAGAATATCATTACTTGGGGAACTGGATCAGTCAAGGAGATCACTAGGGCTTAGTCTTAACGCTTACTGCTCCATTGACTATAGTTTGACAAGCTAAACGATAAGTCTCTGGTTTTTTTCTGAGTCTGCGTTTTTCAAAATCTGTCTTGGGAGATAGATTTTCCATCCCTTCAACAATCTCTACAATACAAGTGCCACATTGTCCGTAGCCACCACAGTTAGTCAGTTTGCCTTTCCAAGTGTAGATGTCAATTCCGTTTTGTAGTGCTTTTTCTCGAAGATTTGCCCCTAGAGCAGCTACAAATTCTTTATCTTCTTTGACAAATTTAATAGTGGACATAAACTATAGTTTTTTTATTCTAACTTTATACCTATAATATTAAGAAATTATAAGTGTTAATGGCGATCTGTAACAAATTTGATCCCTAGCAATGAAGGATATAATAATCCCTTATCATTTATCATTGTTAATGGTTTTGCTAATGGAGGTATAGAGCGATCGCTTTTCCTGATATCCTTGAAAAAAAGAGATTTAAGGGAACTAACTAGGCAAAATTGTCTATAAATTTTTCTTACCTATTCCCTCTTACTGGGTTACGCAATCCTCAAAAGTAATAAGTAGCAAGTAGCAAGTAGCAAGTAGCAAGTAGCAAGTATTACTTTCCGAGAGCGATCTTATCTCCCTATCTCCCCAATCCCCAATCCCCAATCCCCAATCCCTATTCCCTATTCCCTATTCCCTCTCTTCACTATGCAATTTTCGGTTCGAGCCTGGAACAATATTGACAATATTTATAACGCTATCCTGACTATGCCTTTTGTACAGGAGCTTGAGTCAGGTTCGTTAAATAAAGAGGTTTTTCAACATTACATGATTCAAGATGGGATTTATCTTGGTGAATTTGCTCGCGTCTTAGCAATCATCTCAGCTAAAGCACCACAGCCAGATATACAACTACAGTTTGCCAACAATGTCAGAGAAGCCATAGTAGTTGAGCGTAGTTTGCACGAGAACTTTTTTACGGAATTTGGCATTACAGCTAAAGACGCACTGGCGAGTGAGCCTTCTCCTACCTGTTTGAACTACACCAACTTTCTAATTGCGACTGCTTATCGGGATAGCTTCGCGGTTACGGTAGCTGCGGTTTTACCATGCTTTTGGATTTATTATGAGGTGGGTAAACATATATATCAAAAAGCTAGTGTCGATGCTAACCCCTATCAAAAATGGATTGATACTTATGTTGATGCTGATTTTGAAGCCTCGGTTAATTATGTGATTGGAGTAGCAGACCAAGAAGCGGAAAAAGCTTCAGTCAAAGAACTAGAATTAATGCAGAAAGCTTTTTATCGTGCTTCCCAGTTTGAATGGATGTTTTGGGATAGTTCTTATCGACTCGAAACATGGCAGATACGGTAGGGTGGGCAGTGCAGAGAGTCCTACTGACGCGGGGACGAGGAGAAATATGTGTAGCAGTAATTTTGGGAATTGCTATAACGAGTAAAACACTTATCTAGTCTTCTTGAGAAGACTTTTGATATGAGACTCCGAAATTAATTTCCTGACGGTTGTTGAGACTGATGCCAGATTTGAGTTTGAACCGACTTTATATATGAGATGGGTCAATTTATTATATGAGACTCTGAAATTAATTTCCTGAAGCTTGTTGAGACTGATGCCAGATTTCAGTGCATCGCCTACTAGGCGATGCACTGCCCACCCTAGGCAAAATCTAGGGATTACCAGGAAGTTTTAAACCGCCACGGCGCAACATTTCCCTTGTTTCTTTGCCAGGAGTATAGTCATAACCATAACCAGCTTGTTCATCTATCACCTGGGGAGTGAGTAAGACAATAACCTCTGCTCTCTCATTAGTTTTATTGGAACTTCTAAATAGAGAACCTAATAAAGGAATATCCCCTAAGATTGGCACTTTGGAAACAGTAGTACGCTCTTGGTCTTGGATAATTCCCGATAAGATTAAAGTCTGACTATCTCGTAGACGAATTAAACCAGAACTTAATTCCCTTTTACTGAGTAAGTTAAGTAAGTTACTTGCACCACCGCCACTATCAAACTCTTGAGTTGCACCAATAGAACTTACAGTAGGACTGACCGACAGAGCAATAAAGCCATTATCATCAATTCTTTCCACATTCACAGTGAGAACTAAACCAGCCTCTACAATTACGGGAGTAATAGTTCTGGTTCCGCTTTCCGAGTCGATATCAGTTTTGACACTTTCAATTACATTCTGTGCCAGTTTAACTGTGGCTTGTTGTCCTTCTTGAACTACTAAAGTAGGATCGGTAAGGATTTTAGCGTTACCGCTAGTAACTTGCGCTTCTAACTGAGCCAGGAATCTTTTAGGAAATTGGAATAAACTAGGTAAAGTATATTCGTATGTAATCTGACCTTGATTGTTTATGTCCACATCAGAAAGTCCTGGTTGAAAAGGATTATTTCTAGTTCCAAAATTAGGACGAGCATAGGGGACAAGACTATCAATAAATTCTTCAGTTCCAGGGGTAATGTTGTTAAAAGGAGCATTTTGTATATCAAAAAATGGCTCTAGAGTTGCTTCTGGGACTTCTAAAGGTATTACAGCAGGGGAAAACTGGCTGCTTCTAGTTTGTGCAGCATTAGGGGGTGCAGTATCACCAAAGTTAAGGATAGCTGAACCGTTATCTTGAACAAAGAAAGTATCATTAACTCCAAAAGAAAAGCTGCTATTAAAGATATCTTGATTGTTGAGATTAACATCAATCACTTTGACATTAACTGCAACTTGACGACGACGGGCATCCAACTGAGTTAAGAAAGCAGTAGCCATTTCCACCTTGCGAGGCTCTCCGACTAAGGTAATAGAGTTGAGTCTGTCATCAGTAGCTACTTGTAACCCTCTTAGTAATAAAGCCCTGGTGTTGTCTTCTTCATCTTCCACAGCACCTCCCAAGTCTTCTAAACTTGCAGGAAGTTCTCTACGCTGTACTACTCTACCAGTTTCAGGATCGACAGTTTCTTCTACTTCCGTTGTAAGTCTTTGTCCCTGCGCTCCCTGACTCGCCAGGAAAAGAGCAGCATTTTCCGCCCTTACTTGATTAAGTCTTAGAGTCCGACTGATTAGGTTTCGAGCTTGAGCAGGTAATTTTTCGCCAACATAGATAATATTTCCACGACGACTAGCAGTTAAACCAGAAATTAATAGTATAGAATCGAATACTTCTTGTACAGATTGATTTTCTAGATCTAAGGATACAGTAGGACCTTCAACTACTTCTTCTTCCTGTTGTCCTCTTCTGCTTCTTTCTCTATCTTCTTCTTCTTCAACAGCAAAAACTATATTTAAACCTGCTTGTCTCGCTAACAAAGAAAGTACTTCTCTTACAGGAGCATCTCTTAATACTAACCGAGGAACGATCGCCCTAGAACCAAGATCTATAGTATCAGGAAAAGTCCCAATATTAGATACTGCAATATCTCCTACAGGTGGTGCAACAGCTCTGGGTAAATAGGGTTGTTGGGGGGATGGTTGAAGATTGTTATTAAATTCTTCTGCACCATTACTAATAATAATCTCGGGGTTGGGTACTAAAACTTCATTGGTTAATGATTTAGGGTCTAACTCCGATTTCTTCTCATCTTTAACTCCTTGCGCTACTAGGAATTTATCAAAGTTTTTTTTCAGTTTTGTAATCTCAGAAATTAGCGGAACTTTTTTCAGAAATGAGGTTTTAGTCTGGGTCTGAGTCCGATTCAGATTAAATATTAACTCTGTTCCTTCCTGTTGCAGACTTGGTTCTAATTTTATTTTTGAGTTGGTGGTAATCGCAATTTTAGTATGAGTTTTATCAACCTGATGCAGAGAAATTTTGGCAATACCAGGAGCAGGATTGGTTTGAGTAAAATCCTGACCTTCTGGAAGATTTAATGCTGTATTTAGTAGAGTTGTTTCTAATTTATTATTATCACTTACAGACAAAAAATAACTAATATATTGACTATCACTGTCAGTTTCCAATTTCAGTTCTAATCCCTGATTTGCATCATAATATAACTGTAATCCTGTAATCTGTTGGTTTGCTGCTAATGCTGGCAATACTGTTAGTAGAAAAGTAGCACTTCCAGTAAACAAACTTAATAAATGATGATATTTTTTCACTATTGATACCTCAATATAAATATTCAATAATTAATTTTATTTAGCTTCTGTTTTTGCTTGATTATCAGCCTTCTTTGCTTGTTCTAATTCTTGCTGACTTAAAGGTAAAATAGCATCTATTTTTAAGTTAGTAGTCAAAACTGCTTCCTTTGTTTGCAAGATATTTCTACGATTGCTAGTTAAAATTACTGTAGGTTTTTTAGTAACTTTAGATTCATAGCTTTTAATCATCAACAGAGGTTGCAATCTTTCGATATTTTGTAAAATTTTCTGAGTTTGAGCAAAAGTTGCCTCAAATTGAACAGAAATACCTTTTCTTTTTAACTTACCATTAACATTTTCTCCTAAAGAACCGTCATCAATAGTGGTAGCACTACTATCAGGACTATAGCGAACTAATGTCCCTTTATTAGTAGCAATGAAATTACTAAAGTCAATCAGTAAAGTCTCTAAATCATCTTGATTAGTAAACATGGCTATTACCCTTAACTTTAAAGCTTGTTCTGCTTCTAATTGCGCTTTAAGGTCAGCTATTTTTTGAGGATAATCATTACCTTTAACTTGATTTAATTGAGTAATTTTTTCTTGCTTTTGCTTTTCAATACTGCTGTAACTTTCTTGGGCTGGAGTGACCATATTCATAAATATATAACCAGCACCAACTACACCGACAACAGCTAAAGCAATGCCACTAACTACAGGAGTAAAAGTAATACCAAAGGCAGAAGGATAGTCTTCTCCTAACCCCTGTTCCTCATCAATAAAATCGCCACTTAATGTCATTTAGTTTTTACTCCTTTACTTTCTAAAGTTTTTAATCTGGTAATTAATCCTACAGAACCTTTATTATTAAGTTCTTTGACTAAAACCGTAGTGGGCATATTAGCTAATTGAGCCGTAATGCTATATTTGACTCCTTCGGGAAAAGTTAAAACTAAATTTTCTGGTAAGTCTTCTTTATTTTCAATTTCAATAGGTATTCCAGCTAGGCTTGTTGTTCCCATAATAATTTTTTTGCCCTCAAAAAAAGGAGAATTTTTTAAGAACAAAACAAAGTCATTTACCTCACTATAAGAACGAGCCATACCACCAATTTGTATAGAAATATTATTGCCTCCCCCACTTTGTTGAATAGAATTAATTTGCACTCCCCCAGGAGTGCGATCGCCAATTTCTTGTACAATAGCTGACCAAGGACGAATTTTAGTAAAAACACTCACTAAAGCTTCTGTTTCTGCATTAGCTTGTTTGACTTGAGCTTCTAATTCTTCAAAGCTCTTACTTTGTCCTTGAATTTCAGCTATTTGTGTTTCAATATTTTGAATTTCTTGTTTAACTTTCGCTTGTTTAGTATCAAAACTTTGAGCATAGATAAACATCACTGCTGGTAATACCAAAGCTGCGATCCCACCCCCTATAATGGGTAATTTCTCCACCAGTGAACTCGGACTGGAAACTGATTTAGATTCAATTTCTACCGTCGTATCTAAACCTCGATCTTTGAGGAAATTAATATCTAAGCCATACATAAAATTAGACCTCTCGCATACTTAAACCTAAAGCAATACCCAACCCCGAACGCTCTTCGGGAGGAATTTCCCCGCTCACATCTAAAGCTAAAGCCGTTATAGGATCGACTTGTATGGTGGGTAAATTTAATCTTTGAGTGAAAAAATCATCAATTTGTCCAATTGCTGCTCCTGGTCCTGCTAAGAGTAGTTGAGCAACTTCTAAATCTTCACTTTGATTGAGATAAAAATTAATTGATCGTCCTAATTCTTCGAGCAACTCTCCCACAACTTTTAGTAAAGCTGATAACCCAGGGTTGATCTGGGATGCCCCTGTATCATCTCCATCTTGAGGAGTAGGTATTAAGGTCATGTCTCGTAGCAAATCTGTATCAGAAGAAACAGGTAAGCCCATAGCTTGAGATAAAGCAGAGCGCATCTGATAAGTACCGATAGGAACAGTACGAGAAAATTGTGGAACTCCCTCGACAATGATGGCGATTTCAGTACTATCAAATTCAATATCGACTAGAACTACAGCTTCTCTAGAGCCAAATTGACGCAGTTGTTCTTTAATCGTTCTAATCAAAGCAAAACTATTAACTTCTAAAACCTTGATCTTGAGTTCTGCTTGTTCAAATATTTCTAAATAGAGGTCGGTAACTTCTCGCCTAGTCCCCACTAGTAAGACATTGACTTTCTCAATGCCATCTTCATCCATAAAGTAGCCTAGTTTGACATAATCTAAGTCCATCTCTTCTCTGGGATACGGTAAATACATCCCTGCTTCATGAACCAAGATCATATCCTTAAGTTCTTCTTCATCGAGTTCTGCTGGTACAGGAATCATCCGAATAATCGCTTCTCGCATCGGTACTCCAGTGATGACTTCTGTAGCATTAATCCGATTTTTTTTCAAGGTATCCTTAATTAATTCTGACAGAGAGAGGGAATCAACAATCTCGCCTTCTTCATAGACTCCCTCGGGAATTCGAGCAGAAACATTTTTTACCAGTTTGTATTGTTGTCCCTGTTTGACAATCTGAGCAATATTGATTTGTTGAGAATTAATTTCTATCCCCACCACATTGGCAGGTTTAGCAAATATATTGGTTAATTTATCTAGCATAAGATGTTCGATTTCCTTAGAAATAAGCGTTAACTGAGCTTGATTGATTCATCATGTTCACCAAAGATTAACCACAGTTTTATTTGAAGTTGCTCCAAGTAATTTTAATAGATAGTTAGTTTAAGAATTTTTATACCTTGTCAAAAGCTGTTTTGTGAGTTAAGCATATTTTTTAAAAGTTTTTAATCGGATTTCAATGTTAACTGATTATGTAGGACATTGTAGCTGCTAAAATTAATTTTCAAGATAAGTACTTTCACTGAAAAAAAAGTTTTTGTTAATGATAAATATAGTTAAAATTACGGATATATTTTTAATGTTTCCTCAAAGTCTGTATAAGAGGTTTTCTGAGAAATCTAATTTTATACATTCAAGCGGGACTAAATATCTACCTCTCCCTACCCCTCTCCAATATCAAAAAAACTATTCCTCTGTCTTCCCCCCACCCCCTTATAGGGGGTGGAGGGACACGATTGTATCTCCCCACCTCCCTAAATCCCTCCTTTCAGGAGGGACTCAGTTGTATCTCCCCTCGTAGGGGAGATTATAGAGGGGTGGGAGATTATAGAGGGGTGGAAGATTTATAGGGGTGGGGGACACTTTTAACTCTTCTCCCCCCAGAATTGGGGTGCTGGGGGCAAAAAAAACGAGTAATAGCTAAGATTACTTTTCAGATATCCTCTAAGTTTACTTTTTGAACTTGATTGAGATTTATGAACCAAAAATTGACAATAAGAAGATTCAACGTTTTAGTTTCCCTTAGTTTGAGCTTGACTTTGCTATTGGGTTGTAGTGGAGCTAAGTCTGATAATTCCGCAGAATTAGAATTTTGGACAATGCAGTTAGCACCAAAATTTAATGACTACTTTGCTGAGTTAAATGGCAATTTTGAAACTGAAAATCAAGATACGGAAATACGCTGGATTGATATACCCTGGTCAGCGATGGAAAGTAAAATTTTGACTGCTATCTCTGCTAACACTGCTCCTGATTTAGTAAATCTCAATCCTAATTTTGCTTCTCAATTAGCAACTCGTAACGCTTGGTTAGATTTAGATGAAGTAATTAACCCAGAAGACAAAGCCATCTATCTCCCTAATATTTGGCAAGCTAGTAGTATTAAAGTCTGTCAAGAAAATCAGTGTGAGCAAGACATTTTTGGCATTCCTTGGTATCTCACCACCAGAGTCACCATCTATAATCAGCAACTACTCCAACAAGCAGGTATTACCCAACCACCTAAAACTTATGCTGAACTAAAGCAAGTTGCTCAACAAGTCAAAGCTCAAACTGGGAAATATGCTTTTTTTATAACTTTTGTCCCAACAGACTCAGGAGAAGTCTTAGAATCAATGGTACAGATGGGAGTGCGCCTGATAGATGAAGAAGGTAAAGCAGCTTTTGACACTCCAGAAGGAATTGCAGCCTTTCGTTACTGGGTTGAATTGTATCAGCAAAAATTATTACCGCCAGAAGTCCTCACCCAAGGACACCGTTTTGGTGTGGAATTGTATCAAGCTGGAGAAACCGCCTTACTCTCTTCAGGAGCAGAATTTTTATCGGCGATTGCCAATAATGCTCCTACTATTGCAGAAGTCTCGGCTGCTGCACCCCAAATTACAGGAAAAACAGGTAAAAAGAATGTTGCGGTCATGAATTTGGCAATTCCTCGCAATACAGAAAAACCAGAAGAAGCGTTAAAGTATGCTCTGTATGTTACTAATACAGAAAATCAACTAGAATTTGCTCAACAAGCTAATGTACTTCCTTCCACCACAGAAGCAGTTAAACAATACATCAATAATCTGGAGCAAGAAACCACTACTACACCCATACAACAAGCAAGAAAAGTCAGTGCAATGCAACTCAAAGATGCAGAAGTATTAATTCCTGCTATGGATAATTTACAGTTGCTCCAAAAAGCTATTTACGAAAACTTACAGTCAGCAATGTTAGGGGAAAAAACAGTAGAGCAAGCTGTTAAAGATGCTGCTTCTGAATGGAATAATACTGAAAGTTAATAATTTGTATCCGCAATTCCTGTTGACTTATAGCAGGAATTTTCTTATACAGACTTATACATTGTTCTCAAAAATGTGTAAGTATTTTGGTACGTTAACTCAATAGGTGTAGAATATAGAGACATCGCCAACGATGTTTATGACAGGGG
>JASJCP010000147.1 GCA_030065935.1 Xenococcaceae cyanobacterium MO_167.B27 | reverse complement strand
CCTTCATCAAGTTTGTCATCAACACCTACATATGGGTAAACAATCTTCATTGTAGAAGGCTTGAGCCGTATGACTGGTAACAGACAAGTACGGTTCTTAGGGGAGTGCGGAAAGGCGACTTTCCAATCTTACCCGACAATGGGAGTGTCAGAGGGCGACCTCTGGCTCGACCCTAACTACTTCACCCAGTCAGTGGATGGCTAATATATATTTATCGGGCTTCGACCATTTTGTCAAAGAACAACTCAAAGCTAGTAAATATGTGCGTTATGTAGATGATTTTGCGCTGTTTTCTGATGAGCGTCAGTATCCGAAAATCCAACTGGGTTGGGGAGCTTGGTAGGGTTCAACCGAAGAGTTTTCCAGCTCTCCCCTAACATTTCTGGAACTAGAGATGGTGGAAAAACTTAAGATAAAACGCCAACGGCAAAAGTTTCGAGGCTACAGAGAATATATTGACCGCGAGAGAGGCTCCCGACCAGGGAGCCTCTCTAATCGCGGTGTTGACGGCATCCCTCTAGAAATGGTCTTGATCCCTGATGGAACCTTCACCATGGGCGCACCAGAGAAAGAAGAAGGGAGTCGTAGCAATGAAAGACCCCAACATAACGTAACCATCTCTGCGTTTTTAATGGGACGTTACCCTATTACTCAAGCTCAATGGAAGGCAATTGCTCAAAAAACAGACCTTAAAATCAATCAAGATTTAGATCCAGACCCCTCTCATTTTAAAGAGCCGTATCAAGGCAGAGATAGATGGCAAAGACCCGTAGAACAAGTAAATTGGTATGAGGCAGTGGAATTCTGTCAGCGACTTTCTAAACTAACGGGAAGAAACTATAGACTGCCTTCGGAGGCGGAATGGGAATATGCTTGTCGAGGTGTGAGAGAATCCCTAGATCTGGAAAAAGGAGAATCCTATCCACCGTTTCACTTTGGAGAAACCATTACAACAGAGTTGGCTAATTATCGAGGGAAGGATGATAAAGATCTTGGAGTGTCAGGTTCTTATGGTAAAGGACCCAAAGGAGACTATCGAGAACAAACGACAACAGTAGGTTATTTCAAAGAGGTCAACCCTTTTGGACTTAGTGATATGCACGGAAATGTGTGGGAATGGTGCGCTGATACTTGGCATGATAATTATCAAGGTGCGCCCAATAACGGAAGTGCTTGGCTGAGTGGGGATGATAATCGTTCTGCTCTGCGGGGCGGTTCCTGGATCTATCTTCCAGGGTACTGCCGTTCCGCTACTCGCGTCAACCTCAATAGGCGCGACTACCGCGACGACGATGACGGTTTTCGGGTAGTGTGCGGGTGAGGGAGAACTCTTTAACCCTTTATCCTTTTTCTCCTCTTCCCCTTTATAACTTTTTATTATATCTAACATTAGTTATAAAAAAAACTGCTATAATAATTTTTATTAAGATATTGGTTGATTGTCTAAATAGGCAGAAAGCATTTGGGCTAGTAGTTCCATTTGTCCCTTAATAGAAACCGATTCCGGGTCGAAAGCTCGTTGAGAAATTAAACCATCGATGAGACAAGAGACATGATTGGCGATCGCTGGATTGTCAATACCTAGAAACTGCATAATCGCTTCTTGATAACGCTGATTAGATCGTTTTACTGCTTCGATAATTGGTTCTTGTTCTAACTCTGGCTGTTGGAAAAAATTAATAAAGATTAAGGTTTGTTTGTGAAAGTAATCTTCATGCTCCATCAAAAATTGTCCTAAAGCTAAAATTCGCTCTTCTATGGTTTCTACACCTTGAATATCGTCAGCCGAGATGGAGGTATCCTGTTGGGTAATCTCCTCAATTAGTTGCAAAAATAACGCTTCCTTACTGGGAAAGTAATGATATAGCGTTCCCGTCGAAACTCCAATTTCTTGAGCTACCTGACGCATAGTCAGGGAGCCATAACCTCTTTGGGCAAACAGATCGAAACACTTTTTCAGGAGTTCTTTACGATAGCGATCGTGGTCAACAATTTTAGGCATAAATAACATCATAGCTCACTACATTTTTATTATATCTAACATCCGTTATTAAAAACCCATAATCAAAGAATCTAACACGGAGTAGCCAAACTCCCTATTTAACTTAATGTCAAAAGAAGTCCCCCACTTAGAGTGGCGGGATGAATTTTGACAAATTGCTATAGCGCGGAGCGCATCCTTGTATAGGGTCTAGTTTTCTGGTATTCTATTATCGTAAATCGAGATGAGTGTGAAACCCTTGCACAGAGCAATCAAAGTCAGAATCTACCCAAATTCTGAGCAGTCCCAAAAACTTAGTCAAGTCATGGGCTGTGCGAGGTGGTGGTGGAACTATGCGTTGAATTTGTGTAACCAAACCTATAAGGATACAGGGAAGGGATTAGGACGAACAGCACTCAATAGTGTTTTGCCTCAACTCAAAAAAGCAGAAGAAACAGAATGGTTAGGAGAATGTTATTCACAGGTTTTGCAATCAACAACTTTGAACCTAACTAAAGCTTTCAAAAACTTCTTGCTCCGTCCTATACGCCGAGGACACCTCGGCGCGGGCGGTGCGCTTTTTTGAAAAACGAGCTAAATATCCAAGATTCAAATCTTATTATGGCAAACAGTCCGCTCAATATCCTCAAAACTGTCAAATAGTTGAACAGGGTTTGAAAGTCCCACAAGTTGGAATTATTAAAGCTAGTATTCATCGTTTATTTGATGGAAAATTAAAAACTGTAACTATTAGTAAAACCCCAACAGGTAAATATTATGCTTCTTTATTATTTGATACCGAGCAAGAATATCCTGAAGTGGGGATTACTGGTAAAGTTATTGGGATTGATCTAGGAATTAAGGATTTTGCTATTACTAATGATAAGGAGAAAACAAGCAAGTATCCTAATCCTAGACATATTAAAAAACATGAACGTAACTTAGCGAGAAAACAAGCCAAATTAGCCCGTAAGAAAAAAGGAAGTAAATCAAGAGAAAAAGCTCGTAGGCTAGTGGCAAGAGTACACGAACGTATTAGCAATGCCCGTCAAGATTTTCTACATAAATTGTCAAGAAAAATAGTCAACGACAATCAAGTAGTGGTTATTGAGAATTTGAATGTCAAGGGTATGGTTCGTAATCGAAAACTTGCCAAAGCAACCCCTCCCTACCCCTCCCCTACAGGGGAGGGAACGATATGTTCCCCCCTATTAGGGGGGATTGAGGGGGGTGTCGGTTGGGTAATGTTTATCAATTTCTTAGATTACAAGCTCAAAGAAAAAGGTGGTTTGTTGTTAGAAATTGATAGATTTTTTCCTAGCTCCAAAACCTGTTCGTCTTGTCTCTATCAAATGAGTGAAATGCCATTAGAAATTAGAGAGTGGACTTGTCCTAATTGTGGCACACATCACGACAGGGATGAAAACGCAGCAAAAAACATGTTTAGCAGAGGGCATCAGAATTTTATCGGTCTTAGGAACTAGGACTGCTGCTAGGGTCAGGGATGTAAGACCAAGGAGTGGACGCAAGTCTGTTCTGAGGCAATCCCCGATTGAGCGTGAGGGATGCTCTCGGCTAGAGAGCATATCCAATCACGCTGTTGAAGTCAAACAACTTCAGGGAAGCTGTGAGCATCACGGTTTCACCGTGGGTAGTTCACACTACGAATTGCCTCTAATAATCCCCTAGCTTTATTGAGAGTTTCTTGATACTCTGTTTCTGGTACAGAATCAGCAACTAAACCTGCACCTGCTTGTACAGAGACAGTATGACTATCACCAGTTTCAGGACGTACAATCATAGTTCTGATAGTAATAGCACTATTTAACTGTCCTTCAAAGTCATAGTAACCATAGACTCCTGAATATGCACCTCTGCGTTCTGGTTCAAGTTCGTTAATGATTTCCATAGCGCGAATTTTGGGTGCGCCACTGACTGTTCCCGCAGGAAAACAAGCTTTAAGCAAGTCCCAAGCGGTTTTATTGGGTTCTAGTGTCCCAACAACATTACTAACAATGTGCATTACATGGGAATAGCGTTCGATAGTCATCAATTCATCTACTTGAACAGTACCCTTAATACAGACTCGACCCAGGTCATTGCGTCCCAAGTCAACTAGCATTATGTGTTCGGCAATTTCTTTGGGGTCAGCTAATAAATCTTCTGCTAAAGCTTGGTCTTCTTTAACTGTTTTACCTCTGGGTCTTGTTCCTGCAATCGGTCTAACTGTGGCTTGTAGTGTGCCATCTTCTTGCTTTTCTGCTTTTACCATGACCTCTGGTGATGAGCCAATGAGTTGCCAATCTCCAAATTGATAGTAACTCATGTAGGGAGATGGATTAACTAGACGCAAGGAGCGATAAAGATTGAAAGGATGTCCTGTATAAGAAGTAGAAAGTCTTTGGGATAAAACTACTTGAAAGATATCTCCAGCGCGGATATAGTCTTTGGCTTTCTGGACGTTGTTACAGAATTGTTCTTGAGAGGTATTACTTTTATAGTTGAGGTCTGGTTTAGTTTCACTATTGCTTCTCCATTCTAGGGAAGTAGCTTCTACAGGAAGGGGTAATTGTAACTTGAGAATTAACTTATTAACACGATCGCAACTCTCTTTATAAACCTGTTGTAAATTTTTATTGCTGTCTCGTAAATCTCCATAGGCGATCGCCCATATCTTCCGTTTTACCTGATCGAAAATAATCAAGTTATCCACCTGCATCCATACCCCATCAGGAACATCATTGTTAGTAGCAGAATAAACAGGGACTTTAGGCTCAATCCAATTAATTAATTCATAACCCCACACCCCAAATAAGCCACCGATACCAGGAGGTAGCTGAGGTAATTTTACAGGTTTAATTGAGGAAAGACACTGAGATACAATCTCAAAAGGATTACCTGTAAACTGATTTTTTGAACCATCTCTGTGGGTTTGGCTAGTATTGTTGCCCCTAGCTTCTAGAATCCACACTGGATCGCAGCCTAAGAAGCTGTAGCGACCCAGATTTTCTCCCCCTTCTACCGACTCTAGTAAAAAGTTGTAGGGTTGTCCTGCACATACTTTGTACCAAGCAGAAACAGGGGTTTCTAAATCAGCAGCTATTTCTTGATAAACAGGAACAAAGTTACCTTGCTTTGCCAGTTCTGCAAAATGCTCGAAATTGGGGAAAATCATCTCTTTCTCTCAAGGAGACCCTCACGTCCCGTGATGGGAGGAATTGAGAGTCAGAGTTTATAAAAAAAGTGCAGGTTTTTTTGCTGGGAACCTAGCTTTAAAACCCCCTATTTCTAGGGTATAGTTTGCCTCGTCAAAGTTAACGGTCGGTACTATCCAGATAGCACTGCCCTGGGATGGGGGCTTTTATTTAGTTGATCGATTACAGCAAAGGTAGTTATAACCGTTGTAATAAGCCCCCATTCCCGCCCGTTTAAAGCTGTTTAACCACCTGGTTCTAGACCATGGGGCACCTCACGCACCCCAAGGTAGGAACTTTAACGCTTACCGTTAACGTAGATCTCGTAGATCTTAGACTGGTCAACTTATGGACTGTATTGCAAGCCCCCGCTTTTAGCAGTGGGTCGTTGACGGTGGTAAAAGTTTAGGGATTAGGTAATAGAATACTAGACAATAAAGCTTATTATCACCCAGTTTCCAGTTACTAATCCCTAAAAGATAAATTTACACCTCGTAGGGTGTTTTTCCAGAGAATTTTATTGTAGCTGGTTGAGGGTTGTCGCCAATCTTACGGTCTTTTTTACCGTAGTATTCACGACCTTCGTTGACTTTTTCAGGGAAAACGCCATCTGCGGGGTGTAGATACTGAATTTCACCACTAGGATAAACCCGATAGATTTTATAATCTTGAATTCTGGGTTTAAATTTAGTTCTGAGTTGAGTACCTAAAGCCAAACACTGTTCTTTGCGAGCAAGATATAAAAGGTTTTCACCTTGATTCATAATTGCTGCACCGCCTGTAGGCATTTCAAATACTTGTTCTTTGGAGCTAGTCCAAGTGATAGCGTATTTTTCTTCTACCTCAGCTTTGGTCAATAGACCACCAGTGCTACCGCCAAATTTAGGCATCTGTCCAGAAAGAGTAATTTCTTCTGTCATAGGAAAATTCTCTCAAATTTATTTAATCTGGGTCTGTAGGGAATGCTATCACTCAGTTTGTTGACATTTCCTAGCTTCGTCAAGAACTGTAACAGTTTGTTATCTGTTTGTGATGCGCTCCTTCAAAAATAGATTTAATTCTATTGAAAAAAATAAAAAAATTGATAAAATACTATATATGATGCTTGACACTTAAAATACTCAAGGTGGTAAGCAGCAATATATTCCTTCATAACAAGCCCTTAAGTTACCTGTAGCGTCACAGGTAACTTTCTTTTTGGTAAAAGGCAAAAGGCAAAAAATTATCTATTGGGATTTTTAGTTGATTTTTGCAAGAAGTCTAATATACCAAGAAAATTAAAAGTCCGCGCTCTTGGTAATAGGACGTTACCTATAATAATTTCGCTATTAACGCTGTTTCAGTCTTTTTATATGTTATATGGGTAAGTCAAGAGCGTACTTAGTAAGAGCATAATTCCTAATTACCACTGACCCCTGACCACTGACCCCTGACCTATTATGCCTCGTCTGCCTAAAATCAAATTCGATCGCGGTACGTTAATTCTGCATCCACCACCAAGAGGGAAATCCTGGTTAGAATTTGCGACTTGGGACGATCGCATCGAGAAGTTTCGCATCCCTGCAATTTACTATCGTCCTCTGATTGAAGCACTACAAGAAGATAAGAAAGAGTTTATCGACGAAGCCAAAGAGTTTTACCCCTTACAACTTAATCCTGGGTTTCAATACGAACCCTATCCCCATCAAAAAGAAGCTTTATATGCTTGGAAACTGCACCACAGACAGGGAGTAGTCGTATTACCTACTGCTGCGGGAAAAACCTATTTAGCACAGTTAGCAATGGAAGCTACACCCCGTACCACCTTAATTGTTGTTCCGACCCTAGACTTGATGCACCAATGGTACGCTCAGATAGAAGCAGCCTTTCCTGATGTGGAAGTAGGATTACTAGGAGGTGGTTCACGCGATCGCACTCCCATTTTAATTGCTACCTATCACAGTGCTGCAATTCATGCGGAAACTCTGGGCAATAAATATGCTTTACTAATTTTTGATGAGTGTCATCATCTCCCAACAGATTTTTTTAAAGTCATCGCGGAATATGCGATCGCTCCTTATCGCTTGGGTTTAACTGCAACTCCTGAACGTAGCGACGGGACACATAAGTTTCTGGATACCCTTATTGGGAGAGTAGTTTATCGTAAAACCGCCCAAGAACTTTCTGGTAGAACTCTCGCTTCTCACAAGATAGTACAAATCAAAGTTAAATTATCTCAACAAGAAAAAGCCCAATACGATAAGGCGATCGCAACTCGTAATAAGTTTTTGCGTCAGTCTAATATTTCGTTAGGAAGTTTGGAAGGTTGGCAATTATTTGTTCAAGCCAGTGCGCGATCGCCACAAGGTAGAACCGCCATGTTAGCGCATCGAGAAGCTAAAGAAATCGCCCTGGGAACAGATGCTAAATTACGCATCCTCATTGACTTGATCGGCAAACACCATCCAGAAAGAATTTTAATTTTCACTAACGATAATGCTACTGTCTATCGCATCTCCCAACAATTTTTAATCCCTGCTATTACCTATCAAACTCCCGTTAAAGAACGACATGATATCTTGCAACGTTTTAAAACAGGAGAATATAAAACTCTGGTCGCTTCTCATGTTCTTAACGAAGGTGTGGATGTTCCTGATGCCAGAATTGCCATTATTTTATCGGGTACAGGCTCGACTAGGGAGTATATTCAAAGATTAGGTAGGGTATTACGGAAAGGGGCGACCCCAGATAAACAGGCGATACTCTATGAAGTGATTACAGAAGACACCAGCGAAGAAAGAACTTCTGATCGCCGTAGAGGGAAAACCCCTCAACAAGACCAAAAGCCATATCGCCAATTATCTATTGTTCCCTCAGAAGATACGCCAGTGAAGCCATTAAAAGCAGCAGAAAAGTCGGCTGAGTACAAGTTAGAAGAAGAATAGTTAAACCTGAGTTTGGAATTATGATTTCAATTTTTGAAATAACTTCTTAATAAGAAATATAGATTTTCCCTTGATATTAACTGTTATTTTTTTATTATTATCCCATTCACCTTTTTAGATTGCCCTTTCTCAAAAACAGGCTAATTTTATCTGTTGTGGGTTTTTTTGAACAGGCTTTGATGGCTACTATCGGTGAAACTGATCCCTCTTCTTTAGTCTCTCACTTTGATATCTAAATCCTTACAAAAAAAGATGAATCAGAAAGCTATTGTAATCGAAATTAACGAAGTTCCTTTACGAGTTTTAAACTACTATAAAAAATTCAATCCTAATTCAACTATAGCACATTTATTGAGTCAATCTTTAGTTTTACAAACCGAAGCTAAAGATGTAGAAGAAAGCTTTTTATATCCTTCACAGACATGGGCATCATTGAATACTGGAGTTCCATACGATCTGCATAAAATTCGTGACTATAACGATCCTAAACCTAATAGCTACCCGTTGTATTGGAAAACCCTTGCCGAAAATGGGCTAAATGTGGGATTGATTAATACCCTTCATTCCTCACCAGCAGATAGCTATATTGACAATAGCAATTATAAATTTGTCATCCCAGATTGTTTTGCTAGCAATAACCTCACTAAACCAGATATTTATCAAGATTTTCAAGAATTAAACACTCGGGCTACATCTGACAATGGTAGAGTAACAACCTTAAAATTTTCGCGACAAAAAGCTTTAGCAACTCTAGTGAAATCTCCAGAATTGGGAATAAAATTGAAAACATTAGTAAATGCTGCTATGCTGGTAGCTCGGATTAAAACAAGCAGAGTTAATAAAGAAAGACTGAGAAACTTACAATTTACTCTGTTAGCAGATATCTTCTTTAAACAAATCCAATCAAAAGATGTCGATTTAGCAATTTTTTTTACTAATCATATTGCTGCTAATATGCACCGCTACTGGTATGCTTTATTTCCTGAAGACTATAATATCAAACTTTATAATCAAGAGTGGATATATAAGTTTTCTTCAGAGATTCTTGTATCTCTTGACTTATTAGATAATTTTTTACGTAGATTAATTGACTATTGTCAAAAACATCAGCGAGTGCTTATTTTGGTTAGTAGCATGGGACAGACTGCTGATGAAAAATTGAAAGAAACTCCCAGCTATAGCTACAAACTTGAAAATATTCAAAAGCTGTTAGATAAGCTATGTCTAGAAAAACAGTATGAATATCAGATAGAGGCAGCAATGATTCCACGATATTCTTTAAATTTCACCTCTGAAGATGAAGCTGAAAAATGTTTTCAAACTATCAAGGAATCTAAGAAATATTTAAAAAATATTCATCTGAACATATCCCAAAACCAAAAAGTTATTACTATAATCACCCAGTTGGATTCAAATACCGATCAATTCTTTATTAAAGGCAAAAGTTTTAGCCATGATGATTTAGGTTTTCGGAAAATTTACATTGAAGATCATCATTCAGGTAGGCATTGTCCAGAAGGAAGTCTAATTATTTACAATAGTAGAACTAGTAGTTCTACCAACAATATAGTTGACTATCTTGAATACGCACCAGCAATGCTTAAGTTTTTTGGATTGGATACACCTAGCTATATGATAGAACCACGATTTACGATCTAAATCCATTGAGCTTCCTTGTTTTTTATTATAAGGATTAGAATGATTAAATAATGAATTTTAAATACCATAGTTAGCTTTAATTTTCTCTGCAAGTTCCTTAGCATTCACAATTGCGTCATTGGAACTAATATAGTCAAATTCTCCCTGTCGTCCAAGTAAATCAATCCCCAATTCCTTGAAAAAATGTTTAGCTGTAGCAACTTTATCGACCAAATCACGACTGTAACAAGGATAAGCATTCTTGATTATAATATCTCCTTGGTATTTTAGTTCCCCTTGGAACAAACCGAAACCTTTGACGTGTGATTCAAAGTTTTCTCGAAGCTGTATTTTGTCTATGTTGTCACTATTTTCTACAGTAATTTCAACGGCAAAATAATCATCTCCTTCATAAGTTGCATAATATTTAGAAAAAGTAATAATTCGCTTCCATGCTCCTTCTTCAGTGAAATTATTTAGAACAGCAGCATCATAACCTAACTCGCCGTTAAATCTATAGAACAAAGAACACAAAGCTCTATATTCAATTGGGAAATCAATAGGTTTTCCAATCAGAAATGATATTGCTTCTAGAGGAATTGTTGATATCAATTTATCATAGAGATTTCTATGATTATCTGGGAATTCTATTTCAAATCCTTTATCTAGAAGTCTAATGGCTTTTAATTGGCAGTCAGTTAACACTGAAACTCCCCTTGATATCAAGATATTTCTAATGATATCATTGTAGACTTTTCCAAAGCCTTCTTGCGGGCGAACCAAGGTTTTAGAAACCGAGCCTTTGAGAGAATTTAAATTATCATTCTTAAACAAGTATTCTGGATTTTTTAGCGTAATTATTTTAGACAGTATTGCTCTTAATGAACCTACTCTTTTGATTGCCGACAGTCTTTTTGTTGCAAATTCGATATCTATATTTTTATCAGAAGTCCCGTATAAACGTTCTATATACGTCCTTAAACCACTGTCTTGATAAATACTATTACCTATATAGTATTTTATCCATGATGATAGTGTATTACGCTTATAATATAAAATCTTTGAAACAATTATTTCGACACAGGCATAGAAAAATTTTAGTAATCCATAATCTTGAATATAACCCTCTATACTCATGGGATATCTATCTATATTACCTCTAGAGGTTAAACTGCTTCGTAATAGCTTACAATTTAC
This sequence comes from Xenococcaceae cyanobacterium MO_167.B27, assembly GCA_030065935.1. Taxonomy (GTDB): domain Bacteria; phylum Cyanobacteriota; class Cyanobacteriia; order Cyanobacteriales; family Xenococcaceae; genus JASJCP01. Next base: position 8,996 of record JASJCP010000147.1, on the reverse strand, counting down.
TGGAACATATAGATCGACGATTTCTGGATAAAACTCAAACAGACCATAATTGCTACTAAAAAGAAATAACCCAATATCATAATTTAAATTGCCTATATTAACATTTCGGTGCAATCCACCCAAAACTGAGGATTTTTCTATAATATCTATATCAAATATTGAGTATTTAGACAGCTCACTGGCTAGTGTAATCCCTGCCACTCCTCCACCCAAAATTGCTACTCTTATTGGGGTTTTAGTTGCGCCCTTAACTTTACTCATTCTCTTTAGGCGGAAATCTCTTACTTGGTAAACATAATTGGAGGCGCGACTTTCCCCTAGCCGTTAACCCTGTCGGGTTTAACGGGAGTCCCCAGTCCCGTGTTTAGCTTGGGATTTTTAGCCCCGTGCCAAAGCCAAAGGTGAGCGTCGGGGCTTAATAAAGCTAACGCCAAAGCTTATTTTCTAAATCCCTTACTTTTCTTTCCAGGCGATCAATACGTCCTCTAAGTTCATCCATTTCTGATTGATTAGGTACTCCCAAATCTTGCAGTATATTTTTCATCTGTCTTTCCATCTGTTTTTGAAGGTTAGAAGGATCTGTGTTAAGTTGGCTCATAACATCATCTACAAAGGCTTTGGCGCGCTCAGAATCAATTTTGCCATCTTTAACCCACTCATCCGTAACTTCTTTAATTTTCTCTGCGACTAAAGAGGTAGTTCCTACACCCATCATTAATAGCTGTTTCAGCCAATCATTGTTATCCATTATCTCTCCCGATAAAATGTCTTGAAGCCACTATATAATAAATATTTTAAGCTTCCCTAAAACTTGTGATGGTTATTGAGTGGTTAGTATTTCAGGTCGCTTCAGAAGCGCGAGAGAAATTTATTGAGAAAGATCGGGAGATTTGGAGTTCTTTACTGGCTAAATATCCAGGGTTTTTAGCTAAGGAAATCTGGCTCGATCCTCAAAGAAGCGATCGCCTGATTATTGTAATTCGTTGGCAAACTCGTCAACAGTGGAAAGCAGTCCCTATTGATATCCTCGAAGCAACAGAACAAAAATTCTCTCAAGCTATGGGAGAAGATACTTATGAAATGATTGAGGTTTCAGAGTATCAAGTACGCAAGTTTCCTTAATAGTTCATCAAATTCAAAAGATTGGTTTAGGCTTGCTCAATTTATCTCAAAGCGATCGCAGTAAATTAAAATATCTAGATTCTGAGGCTCAGGCGATCGCAATTAACCATCCATCTCAATCTCTCTCGATCACTCAATTCACAACAGAAGTTAAGAAACCTTAAAAGATATGTCTCAGTGTCCTCGTTGCGCTCAACCGATAGACTCTCAAGCTATTAAATGTCCTTACTGTAATAATCCTTTAAAAGCTTTTGGACATCCAGGGATTCCCTTGTATCAAGCAGAAAAAGATGAATTTTTATGCGATCGCTGTATTTATCATGAAGATGATTCCTGTAACTATCCCCAACGTCCTTATGCTAAAACCTGCACCTTATTCCGTGATATTACTGCAACTTTAGAAGAGGAAAAAACTCCAATTTATACCCTAAGCTTAAAAAGCAAGATAACTGCTTGGTGTCGTACTAATCAATTTTTATTAGGAATCTTATTTTTATTAATTTTAAGTTTTATTTTGACTATCACAAACTAATCCCCTAGTCCCCTAGTCCCCAATCCCCCCCGGGAGGAGACTTAATATATCTAGGTATTGAAGCCAAAACAGATCGACTTTGTAATGAAGTCTCCTTCGGTGCCCCATTCCCTATTCCCCAAGATCAATTATTAACAGTTTTTTCTTGATATATAGGAAGATCAAACCAGAAACTTGTGCCAACTCCAACTTCACTTTCGATATAAATTCTACTATTATGTTTATCAATAATATTTTTGACTATAGATAGTCCTAAACCTGTTCCTTCTAGAGTATGTACCCGATTTTCAACACGGAAAAAACGTTGAAAAATAGCTTCTTTATCTTCTGGTGCAATGCCAATTCCTGTATCTTTGACTTCAATTCTAACTAAAGGAATTGGGGATGATAATTCTGATGTTGATTGTAATTGATAAGCTTTAATAATTACTTTACCTCCAGGCTTAGTAAATTTAAGACCATTACCTACCAAATTAGCAAATACTTGTAATAATAAATCATAATGTCCTACCACGGGGGGTAAATCTGCTTCTATTTCTTTTTCCAAACTGATGCCTTTATCTTTAGCATTAAGTTGATAAGTTCTCAAAGTTTGTTCTACAGTTTGATTCAAATGTACCCCTTGAAGATGATAGGTTTGAGAAGATTCCAGGCGTGATAAATCTAAAACATCATTTACTAAACGAGTTAAACGATCTGTTTCGTTATTAGCAGTTTCTAGAAATTCTTTTCTTTGTACTTCTGTAAGATCTTCACCATATTCAAAGAGAGTTTCAATAAAAGATTTAATATTAAACAGAGGGGTTCTCAATTCGTGGGAAACATTGCTAATAAACTGATTTTTAGCTTCATTAAGTTCTACTTCGCGGGTAATATCTTGTACTGTCATCGCAATTCCCTTGACAGTTTCGCGATCGCGGTCTAAAACTTGATTTAGCAATACTCGGATAGTATGTTGTGATTGACTCAGAGCAACGCGGAATTCATCTCTTGTAGGAAAATGACTTTTAGAATGAGATTCTGGTAAGTTTTCTGAGTTGTCTGCATCTTCATTATTAGAATCTGTGGTAGCTTCATTAGCATTATTTAGTTGGGTCTGGCGATCGCCAGACCCCATTTGATATAGGGATTTGGTTAATTTGACGGTTAATTCTGTAGGGAGATGATGTAACACATTTTCCCCAATGACATCTTTATTTTCCCAGTTAAAAATGCGTCTTGCAGTGGGATTAACTAAAATAATCTGCATGTCGGTGTCAATCAAAACTGCACCATCTGCAATAGTAGCTACTAGGGTTTCTAATTTAGCTTTTTCGGCGGTTAATTCTTCAATATTTTGTTCTTCATAGGTTTCGAGACGTTCTGCCATATCATTAAAACTAGCAATTAATTCCCCTAATTCCCCTCTCAGGGGTAAATCTATGCGTTGCTTAAAGTTTTTGGCTGCAATATTCCTTACTCCTACTAATAATTCTGTAATAGGTCTAGTAATCATTAGGGCATTAAACACATTACCCAAAACCACCATTGCCCAAATCGTAATAAATACGGAAATAGTAACATCTCTAGTGAGGTTAGAAGAAGCAACAATAGTAGGATTAGGATTAATTCCAATGGCTAAGACTCCTAGATACTGATGCTGCTGATGTAAAGGAACAAAAACATCAGTTACTTGTCCATTAGGGGTCAGATGTTGACGAATAAAGGGTAAATCACTATCGGGAACATAATCATCTGGTAGTTGAATGCGACGTTTAATCGTGAGAGAATTCTGTATTTCTGCATGAGAGTAAGGGATACCGAAGAAAATACTGCCTTCTACATCAGCATAGAGAATATAACGCACACTAGAAGTACTGCGGAAAAAACGCCCAGAAAAACGAGCTAACCCAGATAGGTCATTTTCTGCCACCATAGGAGCAGCATTAGCAGCCAGTAATAAACCAAGATCGCTACCAAAACGATTGTCATTCATCCGTGCATCTTGTTGGATGGTATTAACTGCCCAAAATGTTAGACCACTCATCACTAAAGACACGACAAGGGTAGCTGCTGCCATGAGTTTAGTTTGGAGGGTAAATTCTGACCACCAACTAATGATAAGATTCTTGAGCTTGATGAATGAGTTGAACAATTTAGCTACTTACTACAGTATGAAGTTCAGACCTTGCCCAATAGTTAATGATATCTATAGAGCAATTGGACACAGTTTCAAAATTGAGACTGTGTAACTATCTTAAAATATATTGCTTTAACGTTACAAATCTCAATAATTTATGAGGGTGGATATTATCCACCCTCAAGGAATCTCTAACTATTTTGGGGTAATTGGGCAAGATTTTCGGTAAACACTTCTACTGTTAGGTTACTCTCATCTCTCATAGAAAGTGATCGCGTTGCTTGTCCTAAAAACAGAGGTTGAGAAACTCCTGTGTCAGGATGCAACACAGTGCGCAGTTTCACTGTAAAGTTGTCATTGCCATTAGCCCCCGTTCTACCATAAGAATAAAGGTCAATTGATGCTTGGCGCAAAGTAGGTTCGATAGCAGAGGTTTCTATCTCGGGGGATACTGTTACTACTGCATTATTAGCTCCATTATCATAAACCAGAGAGTAACGCACCGCCCCTGGAATTGCGGTATGAGAAAATAATCCTAAACCCAGACCAAAGATACTAGCTGTAACAACTCCCATAAAGCTAGTAATACCCACTAAACGGAAGCGAAAACCCCAACCAGCAATAAAAGCAATAATTGTTAGTACTAAAAAAGCGATCGTTCCATAGCCAGACCATTGGGCATAGGTGGTAATATCTGTAGGTAGTTGCATCTTTTAAAAGTTGTTAGTAAAGAATTAGTCAGTTTAGAACAAAGTATCTTACTTCTAATGTGAATTGTCTAGCCAATAAAAGTATCTTTAAAGCTATTAGCTAAGTCTTCAATGAGGGTTTTTCACGGGCTTATTAACAACTGCTATATTCATGGTAAAAGCTAAGAAGCTTAATTAATCCACATCAGGAGTATTTTATAAAAAAATAGCTAACAGCAACTAGCCATTAGCCAAAGATAACTAATTTCTTTCTATTTGGGCAAAAATTTCCGCTAATATATCTCCAGCACCCATAGAACGTAGTTTATTAGCTAAGTCTTTTCCTAACTGTTCTGCATCAGTTCTATTACCTGCTACAGTATCTTTAACTAGCTGCTTCCCGTCGAGACTTGCTACCATCCCCACTAAAGTTAGATTGTCTCCCTCAATGCTAGTATTTACACCAATGGGAACTTGACAACCACCTTCTAACTCTCTGAGAAAAGAACGTTCTGCTAGAGCGCGATCCCGACTGTCTGCATCTTCTAAAACTTTTAAGACTTTTAAAATTTCTGTATCCCCTGCTCTACATTCTATACCTAAAGCACCCTGTCCTACTGCATGAAGAGATATATCCCCAGGAATCACTTGATGAATGCGATCTCTCATATTTAAGCGTTGTAGTCCTGCTACTGCTAGGATGATTGCATCGTATTCTCCTGCATCTAGTTTAGCTAGACGAGTGTTAACATTGCCTCGTACATCTTTAAAACTGAGATGAGGAAAATGATAACGTAGTTGAGCCAGTCTTCTAAGGGAGGAAGTACCAATTACTGCGCCTTCTGGTAGAGTATCTAGCTGCTTGTCTTTATGTTTTTCATTTACTACCAAAGCGTCTGCTGGATCGACTCTTTTAGTAATGCAGCCCAACATTAAACCTTCTGGTAAGTTAGTAGGTAAATCTTTAAGAGAATGCACCGCAAAATCAGTATCGTTGTTGAGCATTCCCACTTCTAATTCTTTGGTAAATAAACCTTTATCACCAATTTTGGCTAGAGCTACGTCCAAGATTTTATCTCCTTGGGTACTCATTTTTTCTACTTCAAAGTTGATGTGGGGAAAGTGTTTTTCTAATTCTGCTTTTACCCAATAAGTTTGTACCAAAGCTAATTGACTTTTTCTTGTGCCAATACGAATAGTGCGAGTATCAACCGATTCCATGGATAGTATCTTAAAGAAATATAAAGGACTCGATCTAGGGTATCGCAGTTCTAGATCGGGTTTGATTAATTTTTGTTCTTTTGTTTAGTACGATCAACTAAGGGATGAGGAAATAAGTATGAGGGATGAGGAAACAAAGATGAGTCCTGGTGGGATAGGAAGTAGCTTTTTAGCAATCCCCGCGCAAGTAGCAAGTAGCGACTAGCGAGTAGCAACCATCAACAATTAACTATCAACCATCAACAATTAGCCATTAGCCATTAGCAAGAGCGCGAAAATCAGTTATGAACTGCAAATGTTAAGGTATGTAGCAAATTTGTCTTTTTAAGACAATCAGGAATTAATATAAAGCTAAAGCCATAAAAGAGGGTAAATATGCTAGTTATTCTCACTGATGAACAAGTATTACCTGTAAAACAAGTTTGTCCTGGTTGCTTGATGGCTGATCGTGGAGGCTCACCCCGTTGGCAAAGAGGGAAATTGGGCTGTGGTCGTTTAATTGAGAAATCTGGAGACAACAAACCAAGAGTTTATGAGTGTCAAATGGGATTCCATTTAGCAGATATTAATTAAGTGTTTAGTTGTTGATTGATAATGAGTGATGACTGATGAGTGATGGCTGATAAGAGTTTTTCCGCTCCAAAGCGTACTGGATCAGTGCAAGGAAGTCCTGTAAGATCGGATACTTGTAAGATGGCTTGTTTTGCTTGTTCTGTATTGAGATGAAAGGTATTAAGAGCGATCGCTTTTACGGTAACATTCCCAAAAGTCCCCGCAGCACTGGCGACTGCGTTGTAAAGCTGCACTACTTCAGGTAAAGGCGGAATCAAGATATCTGGTAAATCATGAATGTGTTTTTGTCCTGCACGATGCACTAAGATTAAGCCTGTGGGTTGGCTACCACGAATCAAGGGTAAGGTAGCAGTAGAGCCAGGATGTAATAAAGAGCCTTGTCCTTCTACAATCAGTAAGTCACAGTTTTGACCCAATTCTAAAGTCATTTTCTCCACAGCACCAGCAGCAAAGTCAACTCTTACTGCATCTAAAGGAATGCCTTGCCCAGATATAGCAACTCCTCCCTGTCCTGTTGCCAAAAATTGACTGTTTATCCCTCTTTTTAAAGCAGCACGATGTATTTCTAAACTGGTGGACATTTTCCCTACAGCCATATCTGTCCCCACTGTTAAAATTCTCTGACAGGAGAGAGTACGAGCTTTTGCCTGAGCAATACTTAATCCTTCAGGCTCTTGGCGAATATCCCAAATCCATTGTTGAGCTTGTAATTCAGGGAATTTGGGAGCAATGGGAGTATGCAAGCCATTAATTAAAGATAACCCAGACGCGATCGCATTTTCCAGATCATTCCACCATTGTCTAGGTAATGCACCCCCCGAAGGAGCAATTCCAATTAACAAAATTTCAGGCTCATACTGCAAAGCTTCTGCTACATTAGCAACTATAGGTATATCATGGGGAATACCTGTAATTTCTGGTAATGACTTTCCCCTAGCTTGATAGTCAATTACAGCAACGATAGAAGTCTCGCTGTAACGCAAGAATGCTAATCCTGTTTTGCCATGAGTGCCATAGATACCTTCGTGAAGCAGTATCGCAACGCGGTTTTTGGGGGTTAGGAATGGGCTGTTACGCATTTAGTTTATTCTGTTTTGCCTTGGGAGATTAGATTATTATTTTTATACTAAGTTGCTTTCTGTGAAATAGTATTATCTCGCGCAATCCCCGCAAAGACGCAAAGAATTATTACATGGTCATATTTCTTTCAACAGTAACTCCCAAACCAGAATTATTATTAGGTAACAGTCTCCCATCTTCAACCATTGCACCAGTAAAAGGATCGTCTAGTAAATTCAGATGACTATCTAAATCTAAATAATCAGCTAATGGGGAAAGATGCGCCATCGCAGTATTAGCTAAACTACTGTCAGAATAGCAACCAAACATTACTTTTAAACCACAAGCTTTTGCTACATTAATGGCTTTCATCGCTTCAGTTAAGCCACCAGTTTTCATAATTTTTAAATTCACTCCTGCGACAGAGTTGGCTAATTTTGGGATATCTTCACTGGTGAAACAACTCTCATCCACAAAAATCGGTAACGGAGAGTTATTAGATAAAGTTGCAAGACTGTTTTCTTCTCCAACAGGTAAAGGTTGTTCGATATATTCTACCCCTTGATTACTTAACCATTCTGACATGGCGATCGCATCTTGTAAACTCCATCCTCCATTAGCATCTACTGTTAATCTTATATCTGGTGCCACAGATTTCACTGCTTCTATCATGGCTTTATCTGCTGCAATACCTAGAGGATTTCCTAATTTTAGTTTTAATATTTTAACTGTAATAGTATCTTGCCAATCTTGAACTCTTTTAATAGCGGATTCAGGAGTATTAATGCCTACTGTGACAGATATAGGCTGAATTTTTTTAATGTCTAAACCCCATAGTTGCCATAAAGGTAAACCAGCTTTTTTTCCTAACCAGTCATGTAATGCCATATCAATTGCTGCTTTCGTCCCCGATGATAATGGCAATTGATTGAGTTTAAAACTAATTTCTTGTCTTTGCAGAGGATGAAAGCTTTGTAAATAAGGAATAGCAGATGTGATTTCTTGTAACAGTTGTTCGGTAGTAATTTTTTGATTTTTAACCACCGAAAAAGGTGACGCTTCCCCCCATCCCTCTATCCCGTCTGCTGTAATTTTTAACCAAAGATTTGTAGTTTCACTGGTTGTACCGCGACTTATTTTTAGGGGGAATTTTTTATGGACAGTAAAGGTTGCAACTGTTATTTTCATAGGAAGTTAATATTATTTTGCTATCCGCGAAGAGCGAATCTCGGATACAGTATATTCGTAGCAAACATTTAAGTATTTCATATAAGTAGATTGATTATGCAATGGGCTTAGGGCGGATTTCCCTTGTCTAGCTGCGGTTTCAATCGCCAAGCTAATATCCTTTTCATTTAAGTTGGCTACAGATGATTGACGCGGAGCACCGAATGGGGGACATATCCAATCAGATAACCTCTTGTACCCAATAAGTAACTTAAAATCCCCCCTTTCCGGCGGAGATTGATGTGTAGCGGTAATTTTTGAAATTGGTATAAAAAGATTTGTCAGTTAACTTTTCCGCCGAAAGAAGTCCCATACCTACCCCATGGCGGAGGTGCTGCGGATGAATTTCGGACAGGGTTTATTGGTTTACAGTTTAGACGCACAATCTTTATATATCAAAGGTTTCAGTAATTGTATAATATTTTTGGGCGCAAGGTAAAAACCTGAATTGACC
>JASJCP010000146.1 GCA_030065935.1 Xenococcaceae cyanobacterium MO_167.B27 | reverse complement strand
TATTGATGAAATAGAAAATATTTTAGTTAAACGTTGTTGTACATTAATCCAAATGAAAGATGAGATTCGTAATTTAACCAACTATCATTGGCTTCAAAATAATTGATTGTTAGTATTTTTTTAAAATCGGATTTAGTATTAGAAGTGTCTTTCACCATTAGATGAACGTTAGTATGAACTTCTCCTTGAGGTTGATAGTTATCTTTACTAACCCAATCTCCAGAAGCAGTATCGAGCTTAAAACCAATTTCCTTGGATTTAGTTAGCCCTCGATTTATTCTGAGAATCTCAGCAGTTTCTCCATAGCTCAAACGAAGTAATTCAGTGCTATCTTCAGCCACAACTTTCGCTTTTTGCTGTTTTTGTGGTGCATATTGGAAATGAGTAATTAGATCGTAGCCATATTTAAGTCTTTCTTCTTCGTCACAGGTAATACGATTCGTTTTACGAGCGATCACATTGTCCATTTCTAAGACTTGAGTTAGTTTGGCAGGATTTCCACGTTTGTCTGAGGCTAATTTTGTTCCACAGTTAGCACACATTTCCCTTGTATTAAAATCTTCACCACTATGAAAATAACCACAGTGATGACAAATAGCAATTTGGTTATAAACTACTCCCTTGACTGGAATGCGAGTTTTATTAATTTGAAACTTGTTCCCTTCATAGTAAAGAACATTAGTTGGAGCGAGTTCTCGAATAGCGATAGTTCTAGGACGAGAAATAAATTCCCCTTTATCTCCTGCTCGAATATAGGCTCTGATAGGAAGACGGGGGAAATTGAAACCTGGTAAGAAACCTTCTGAAGCAAAATAGCGATAAGGATAAAAATCAAACTGACTCTTATTATTTCCTTGAGCTTGACCGACTAATAAATCCTTTTGGCGTTTGGCTTCTTTTTCTAAGGCTTCAGCTTCTCTTCGTTCTTCTTTGGTGCTATTTCCTCTACTATGACGGTCAATATTTTCTCTAGCTTTGATTAACTGATTATCCGCATCATAATAAAGACTGCGCCATCTTTCACACGCTCTATCAAAAGCATGAAAGGCATGACTTAGGGTCTGTTTCAGCCACTCTTGAGAATACCAAGTAACTTTTTGCAAATCGGTTTGACAGAAAGAGTCACTGAGAATTGTATGTAAATCGTCAAAACATTCTTGTAGAATTTCTTTATTCAACTTTAGCTGGACTTTTATGTCATTTTTAAGAGGATAAGGATAATCTTGTTCTAAATCTAGAATCTCATTCATGGAGTTCCCTAAATTTGCTTCTGTATAAGAAAGCCACAGAGAATAAACATGAGATTTAACTAAGTCTTGATTGGCTAGTTCCAATCTGGGGGGAACAACAACCCCTGCTACCATCTGTTGTTGACGTTGGTAAAAGTATTGGTCATGGGGACTACCAGCAGCAGCATAGGTTACGACCAAGGCATTTTGACCACCACGACCAGCTCTTCCGCTACGTTGAGCATAATTAGCAGGATTGGGGGGTACATTGCGTAAATGGACTACGCTGAGGTCGGAAATGTCAATTCCTAATTCCATTGTGGGAGAACAAAAAAGAGTAGATAGTTTACCCTGACGGAAGCGTTCTTCTCGATCTTTGCGATTGTCATAACTTACTTGACCAGTATGTTCTCTTCCTTCCATGACTCTAATATTTTGGGCATTACTAGAGTAAAAGCTTTGGAAAAACTGGTTTGCTTTGCGTCCTGGGTCTTCTTTACCTTGAAGACGCTTGCTAGATAAGATATCTACAGCCAGACGTTCTCTATTGCTGGTTTTCCAAACAACAGAATCAATTCTGAGTTGAACTTCACCTTTTTTGTTTTGCTTGAGATAACCACCATCTCGTAAAGTATTAATAATTGAATTTATTAGGTTTTGATATTCTGGTTCTGTAAGAGGAGTAGTTAAGTTTGACCAAGCTCTTTGGCTTTTGAGAAAACGCCCTATAGTACCTCTACTGGTAAGATTGACTTTGCTTTTATCTTTATAGTTACCAGTTTTTAATATTCCCCATCTAGCCTGATGTAGTCTTTCTTCATAGTCGAATTTCCATTTATCATTAAGAGCTTGAGCAACATTACGCTTCAATTTATCTAAATGTTCGGATTGGAGTAATTCCGCATCAATAGCTAATTGTTTGCGAAGATAATCTAAAAAAGTTTTGAGAGCAGTGTATTTTTCTGGAGCAGTAGCTCCTAATAGAACTTGATGAGGATATTTTTGCCAAATATGATGATTGCTACAGATATTTTCTAAATCATCATATTCAATCTCTAGTAAGCCACACTGCTCTAAATTGGGCTGAACAATCCGCCATCCTCTACGTAGGTCTTCATAAAGACGATATTCTATTAATTGCTTAAAAACTTCTTCATTACGTGCTTTTCCCGTACCAAATTCGGCTGGTTGTTCGGCATAATCACTTTGAGATAGTCCCATCTGCTGAACTACCATTGCAGCTAATTCTGCATGGGTAAGTTTTTGTCGGGCTTGTAATGCACCATTAAGACTAGCTCTTAAAAAACTGGTTTGTACGAAGTCATTAAAATGTCCAGCTTGTAAAGATGCGTCTTGACGATTATCAGTAAAGCTCAGGATTTTAGCTGCGTCATCAGCAATAGTTTCAATTTCTTTCAGTCTGGTAACGGAAGATAGACAAAGTAAAGTTGTAGCGGTGCTTCTTCCTTCACTGCTTAGACGAGCTAATTTAGTATATTCCCTGGTTTTTTTATCGTAGAGAATTCCACAGTTGAGACAGGTTAAGAGGGGTTTGGGAATGTACCAGAAAGCTGTTGGTTTATTTTGTTGGCTCTTAGCAAATGCAGCTTTTTCTATAGTGCCATTAGGGTAAATATATAGTTTATGAGGAATAAATTTTTGATATTCTGGTTTTACTGTTCTGCCGTAGCGTTTGGTTACTTTAAACCAATTATCAGGGAGTGAATCTAGATCGTTATCGCTCCATAAGTCGCTTTCATCTAAAGTAAGATAGCCTTCTTCAATATCTTTATCACTATCATTATCGATCGCGCTAGGCAATAAAGGAGTAATTTCGTCTTTATCAGTGTTGTACTGCACCGCATAATAATCTTGACCACATTCACGACAAAATACTAAGGGAAATAATAAGCGATCGCCAGTTATTTTATACTGTCCTTCTAAAGTTAAGTATCTTTTCTCTGGAGATTCTAAAGTGGCATAGACGCTACCCCCTTGAGAGATAAACTGATGCAGTCGGAATGGTAATCCTTTTTTTTCTAAGCGACTACTCCACAAGAACATTTGCTGGAGTGTATCTGAACAGGTTTGAACATCAACACCTGTAATTTTTGCTAGTTCTTTGCTTCCAACAGAAAGTGCAATAGGAGTTCTGCGGACTAAATGACCATCTTCTTCGTCTAGTCCCAAGTTCATTTCAATCCATTTACTGAGGGGATGCTCTTTAAATGCTTCGGATGTTTGTTGTTCTTCGGTCGGTAAGCCATTTTTAAGAGTTTCTGTTAGTTCTGCTACTGTTGGATTGGCTCTCTTGATTGCTGGCTCAAGGGTTTCATCAATAATATTTTTGGGGCTTACTTCCACTCCAAAAAGCTTGCTGGCTACTTCTGCTACTGTAGTTTTACGGGAAGTGCGATCGCCCTCAGTGGACATAGTAGCGGATGTACCAATACAGAGTAGAGGAATATTATTATCTTTTTTGGCGTTGTTAGAAATCTGTCTGAGTTTGCGAATGACCATTGCTACATCTGCACCCTGACGACCTCGGTAGGTGTGAAGTTCGTCTAGTACGAGATATTTAAGAATGGGAGATTTAATAAACTTTTCTTCATGAACGCGAGAAAGCATCAACTCCAGCATCACGTAGTTAGTAAGGAGAATTTGAGGCGGATTATTTTGAATGTCGGATTTCTGTGAAAGGCTTTCTTGTGCAGTATATCTAGCAACTCTGATGTGGGAATCTTTACCAGACTCTTCTTTATATTTAGCTAAAAACTTGTTAATTTCTTCTTCTTGGGAATTAATTAGAGCATTCATTGGATAGACTAAAATTGCCCTAATTCCCTTTAGTTGAGGATTTTGCAGTAAGTCGTTAATTATTGGTACGACATAAGAAAGACTTTTTCCTGAACCCGTACCAGTAGTTACTACATAAGGTTCATTTCTTTTAGCGCAGCGAAAGGCTTGTTCTTGATGGTAGTAGAAATGAAAACCAGGAAAATATTGCTTACATTGGGAGTCTAAAATACCATCTTTAACTAGAGTATCGATATCCGCACTTCTTTTATAAGCTGGATTAATTTGAATTAGTGGATCGCGCCAGAGATGACCTCGATCTAATTCTTGTTTGACAAATTCGTCCACACGGCGATCGCGTATTTCTAAAAAACTCTCAATATAATTGCGATAATCCCCAATTACCTCATCTCTTAGCTTGAAAATATCTAAAGCCTTCTGTTCACCTCTCTTCTGAGGAGAACCGCTAGGGGTGAGGTCAATTCTCCTGTGTCGGTGGTCTAATAATTCGCTAAACTGTTGCGCTATAGTTTTGCTAAAGGTATCGGTGTCAAAAACCTCGGCTAGTTCGACAAAGTCCCAGTTATGGGGAATACCTGAAAAAAGCTGGCTTAATTGTTCTTCTGTGAGAGATTCAACATCACTACAATCAACTGCCATCATCCCTTGACCAATAAGTTGACTGTATTGAGCGATCGCATTAATATCTTGCTGAATTAAATCTTTTAGTTTAATAGTAGGTTTCATAATTATTAATCGATAAATTTACTAATATTGCCAATAAGGAGTTTTTAAAGAATCGAGAAAAGTAGAACGATGAGAAGCAGAACCACAGACCATTAAAAACCGCATGGCACGGGAACAACCAACATAGAGTAAACGGCGTTGTTGGTCTAAAATACGATCCACTTCATCAGGAGGAGTAGATTCATCAATAGCGGGTAAACATCCTTCTTCCAAACCCATTACCGCAACAAAAGGAAACTCCAATCCTTTAGCAGAGTAGAGAGTCATAACTTTGAGACAAGGGGAATCGAGTTTAATATTTTTACTGGCAAAAAACTTGGCTTTAACTCCCATATCCTTTAGCTGTCGAGCAATATCTTTTCCTAGCTGGCTACTGGGACACAAAATTGCCCCACCATGTAAGGGAAGACGAAACTGTTTGGCAGCAGCAACAAAAGCTTGATGTACTGCTACAAGTTGAGCTTTAATCTCGTCAGAGAGTAAAATTGTGGGTGGTTGACCAATATGAGGAGAAGGCTGTTGATGAATACAGTCTTTATCACCTGCTTCTGTCCCTTCTAAGATTTGGCTACAAGCTTGGACTATTTGTTGAGTATTACGATAATTACGCTTTAACACTAAAGTACGTCCAGCTACTTGCAAATCCTGATGAATTTGTTTCCAGCTAAAGCCTCTTTGATACAGAGATTGTGAAGCATCAGCCGTCAGATAAACTCCTTTGATATCAGGGACAAGATTGAGCAGAAAACGCAAGGCTACAGGAGATAAATCTTGTGCTTCATCTATAATTACCGCATGAAAGGGTTTATCGGATAATTTACTGGTTGCTTCGTTGGCTTTTAGACGCAGTTGCGACCAAGTAAGATAATGGTCTTTACTCATCAAACTGCACCAGGTTTGATATACAGCCCAAATTGCTTCTCTTTGTTTGGCTTTTAAAGCTACTCCTCGTCCTCTGCGCGATAGTTGCAGATATTCTTCGAGGGTGGAAATGTCCCAAGCTTCAATAACATCTTCAAATTCTTCGAGTAGATAAGGAATTCCCAGACGTTCTAAATATTGTCGATATACTTTTTCTTCAAAGATATTTTTTGCGGGAATTTTCGCTGTAGTCAGAGCAGTTTGGAGGAAATAATAACTCTTTTCTTCTTTAGCAAATTTAGGTTTGTAACGATGAGAGTCAACGTAGTATTGATAGGTAAGAGAATCAACGGTTGCTACTTTTACTCCCAACTCTGATGGAGGTTTACCCAGTAGTTGTTCTAATAGCTGTTCGGAATAATTAACTAAGGCTTTGGTGTAGGTAGTGAAAAGGATCGATGTATAACCAAGTTCCAGCAGTTTTTTTACTCGATACAAAGCCAGAGTAGATTTACCCGTACCAGCCCCACCTTTTACTAAGATAGCTCCGTTATTATTGCTGAAATCAATTAATTTTTCTTGTTCTGGGTCGAGTTTTAGTAAGAAGGCTTCAATTTCTCCTGCGACAAACCGTTCTAAATCTTCTGGTTTGGTTAGTTTGTATTCTGGTGATCGCTCAATTTCTGCTAAATTTCTGGGGAAGCAGTTATCGAGAATGCGACTAATGAGCCGATCTGGAATGGGTAAATCGAGGATATCATCAGAATGCTTTACCTTGAGTATTTTCTTCCAGTATTCTTCAGGAATTTGCCATTGTTGTAGAAGGGAAGAGCTGAATTTAAAAGGTAAGTCAGATTTAGTAGTGCTTTTACTCTTGTTATCTTCTGGTAATTCCTGCTTCTGGGATAAGACAGTTTTTTCTCGATTTTCCTTTTTTACAAGGGATGGGATAGGCTGAAAATCGGAGCTAGAAACCTTTGGGATGGGATTAGGAGTAGTAAATTCTGGTATTTCTAACTCGTAGGTGCGATCGTCTCTTTTACGAACACTGAGAAGTTTTACCCAACCGCTACCGAAGCTGTAAAACAGACGGTAATTACCAAGGCGAACCCGATAAATATTATTACCATAACCCTTAAGTTTTTTAGCATCTCCTTGAGCAGAGATCGGGTCTTGTTCCAGTATTTTAATTTTTTTCGTAACTTTTTTACTGATATTTTTAGGAATATTTAAAAGCTCATTAAGAAAAGTATCGGCAAAAGTAATTGTCCAAGTAGTCATAAAATTTTGATTAGAAAGAGTATTTGGTGAATATAGATAAACAGTGAAGGGAATTACTATCCAAACATCTTGTCCCAGGCTGCTAAAACTAATCTTTGGGTTCGATATTCACCATATTTTTTGATTTCATTGTTCTTTAAGACCCTAAAAGTTTCGCTAGGAAAATCTGCACCATAAACATCAGCAGGATCGAGAATGTAACGCAGTTCATCGCGGGTCAGTCCGTAAAGTTTGGCGTAATATGCGTCTAATTCTGCTCTTAATATTGCCCGTCTTTGTTCGTCCCAAATAAATAGTTCGCCGTCATAATCCATATCTTTAGCAAAGGGTTGCATATCCCAGGCAGTGTAAACTAATTCGAGAACGCGATAGCTGATGAATTTGATATCTTCTTCGGTGTAAGTTTCTGGGGGAATGATGGGGAGTTGTTTTACTATGAAAAAGTTCATGTGAGTACCGCCAACTTTATGACGAGCCACAAAATCAAACACTAAACTGTTTAAATTTCCCAATAAACAAGATGCTAAATTCGCTTTATTTATTCCCAAAGTCATCACAGGCGCATTATTTCCAACACCGACTTTAGGTAATAAACTAAAAATAGCTGTACGTTCATTAGTTGGATTAGTAATATCTCTAAAAGCTAATAACCAATCCTGATTCCACTTATCGCCTAATTTGTTTTCTACTTCTCGTTTATCTACCCAATAACGAGGTTGTGGTTTGAAGTTAGAATCGCTTTTCTCTTCATCAGTCAGATCGCGAGTATTACCATCTTCTGTATATGTCGCCCAACGATGGTCGAATTGATGAAACATCTTCGCTTCATATAAGGGTAAAACCTCACCCCCAGCCCCTCTCCTACCAGGAGAGGGGAGGAATAACCCACTATCATTGGACATATGAAACATAGCCATGAATGAAATACCCCAAGGGTTGCTATCTGTTCTTTCATTTTCTAAAACAGGTACACGCTGATAGATTTTCTTGGTCAACTCTGCATCGGTACGACTGCGAAATACGGGACAGGTTAAAGTATTGGGATTGATTAAAGCTATGTCTTGGGGAGATAGTTGGAAAACGCGATCACTACTTTCTATTTGTCTTGGTTGGGTTAAAAAGAATGAGAAATTAGCTTGCCTTATAGCTTGATTACTCATTCCCAAAAGAGAAAATTTCATGCGACTATCAACAGCAGCAAATAGTTTTTCTCGATTCTCAAAATCATAGAGACTGGCTAAGTTTTGTTTTTGAGTCAGATCGCCAAAGAAGTTTTTACAAGTATCATCGGTAGCAATACCTGTCGGAACAATTATGCCTACTCTTCCTGTAGGAGAAATGATATTTCTAGTAGTTTCGGCAAAAACGCTGTAAGTATTGATATCGCCTCTAGAAGTCAAAGGACAGCGATCTGATTCTCGCAAAAACTTACTAGTAGCATCAGCATCGTGTTTGGCTTCCTCAAATTCTTGTAATAACTCAGGATTAGTGGTTGCTAACTTATTGATTAACTTAGTTCTAGCTGCTTTATTTTTAGCATTAGCAATTTCACTATCTTTAGTGGCAAAAAACTCTTTTTCCTGTAACTTAATCCGTTCCCAAGGTGGATTCCCCAACACACAATCAAAACCGACCTCTCCCCCAGCCCCTCTCCTACTAAGAGAGGGGAGTTCATTCTTCCCTCCTTGTAGGGGGGATTGAGGGGGGTTGAAGACTTCAGGAAACTCTAACGCCCAATGAAAAAAACGCTTTTCTTTGGCTAACTTATTGGCAGCATCAACTATTTTTTGAGTTGTAGAATTACCCTGTAACAGTTGAAACAATGCCGAAGAAGTAGGCAATAGCTGTAATTTTTGTTCGGTTAAAGGAGTAAAAAAGGCTGCTGTCCACAGATTACAAGCCGATGTATCGCGCCACCAAGGATTATCAGGTGTTTCTTTTCTGGTATCTCGATATTGCTGTTGTTTCTGTTTAATATCCCCTGTTCTGTCTTCTGGTAATTGAGCGATCTTGCTTTGAGTTTGTCCGTAATGCGATCTTTGCTGTTCTATAGCATCATAGGGAATTGCTAATTGATTTGGATTCTTGCGCTGTTTCTTATTGTCTTTCTTGATCTGTGTTGTTAGTTTTTTGTCATCCCCAGTAACGGCTTTGTAGGCATTGTCGGGAATACCATCCTTGAGACAATCTAAATCCAATACCCCAACTAAAGAGTTACCGCATTTAATCCGATGATCTAAGAAACTTAAGGGTTTACCGCGATTGAATCCCTCGATCCACAACGCTACCTTACACAAATCTACCGCTAGGGGATTGAGATCGACTCCATAAATACAGTGCTGAATAACATCTCTGATAGCAATGCGAATTGGCTCGACTCCTGGTTGTGCTTCTCCTGTGCGTACCTTGGCTAATTCCTTCCCGATGCGTCTGGCTGCTGCGAGAAGGAAATGTCCCGAACCACAAGCTGGATCGCAGACAGTTAAACTTAGTAAGGCTGCTTCTTGTTCTGCTTTAGTTTCAGCCTCTTTTAATTTCTCCTCAATTACAGGTTCTAGAGCAGTTTTAATCAACTGTGCTACTAATTCAGGCGGAGTATAGTAAGAGCCAGTAGTTTTGCGCTCGCTACCTGTAACTAACTTAAACTCATAACTTCTCGCGTCGATCTTGGGCGCAAAATCAAGTAAAGACTCATATACAGAGCCTAGTTCCTCAACGTCCAAAGCTGCATAGTTAACCCTTCGTAGTTGACCTTTATTAGTGTAGAGAGACAGATTTTTAATTGCTCGCAGCAAGTCATAGTTATCAATGGCGCACTTTTCTAAAGTTTCTAATACCGAAGAACCAAATAAATCACCATTAAGAGGAGATAAGCCTAGTAACTCTCCGCGCCAATTTTCATCGAATAAACGGAAAGTCATTAACAACCCTTGCCACTTATCCTGAAAACCTTCTTGCCCGTACATGGGGCGTTCGGCTAAAGCTCTCAGGCGATCAATACTGTAATATTCGGTGTAAATTCTTGCTGCTTCTTCATCTTCGCCAATTAAGAGCATATTGCGGGATTCTGCTACCATCAAAAAAAGCAGACGATAGATTAAAAGCAATAACTGACGGTAATAATCCTTCTCACACAACTCTCCTTGAGCAACTTTATCCCTGAGAAATTGATTTTTTGGGTGTTGTAAAAAGCCCGTACCCAGTATTACTAAAGCTTTCTCTACCCCATCTCTCAGGCGATCGCGAACTCTACCCCCTTGCTGTAAGGTTTGCTGGTGATAGAACTCCAACAAGCACTTATCACAATCATCCATCCCCTCTGGCAAGCGGGTGCGATGAAACAAGCGATAAAATAAACCAAATTCTGCATAGTTTTCATTCTGGAGAATTTGCTCTAAATCGAACTCGATATAAGACAAACGAGTCATTAAAGAACAATCTCTCAATAACCGCCACTGTAAACCATTAGTGATGATGCCCCACAAATGCTCCGTACAGTTAAGATATTCCTGCATCAAGGCATGGGCTGATAATCTCGGTTTGCCCGATCTTTGTTCCAACTTCAGACGACTGCCAATAATATGTAGGGGTGGTTTATCTTCCCCTGGTTCGGCACGATAGGAAATAGCAAAAGTTTGTCCTTCCACTATCTCTGCTTTGGCTTGATACTTTGGCTCGTAACCCAGTAATTTCAAGAGACGAACCGCCCAAATTTCTCTAGTGGTAGAAGTAGCTGTATCGGTTTTATCAGAAGCTCTTTTAACTTGAAACTCCGTCCAATAGGCTTTAGCATAACCCCAAGCGATCGCGATTTCATCTTCTAATTTTTGGCTTTTTTCTAATTTAAAATCGGGAGAAGTTTGACCTTTAAAGTCGCCAGAAATAAGTTCTGTAGTTAGGTCAAAACCAATCAAATTACCTTCTATCTGATATGCTGTAGCAGTATTCATAATCTTTAAAACTTATTACTTATTATTTTCTAGAGAGGCTGCAACCAATAAACCCCTAAAATATCCATCGGTAACTGGGGTTTAACTTTTACCGCTCCTTCTTTGGTGATGGCTCTTACTCGCTGATAGGATTCCTGTAAGACTTCCGCCCTGGATGATGCGATATATTTTAATTCTCCTTGCAAATCTGGTAAGCTAGAAACAACTCTTTCCATCCTGTTTTGCATTATCTTCAGAGGATAATCATCTAATGGCTCTACTTTTTGCCAGATAGCGATCGCTTGAGCTTCTGATAGCCATTGAGGATTGCTTGGAGAACCAGTAAAAGCCCTAATTAAGCATTCTTCAGCTAACAAATCTTGATTTCTAGGACTCGATAACAAATGGCGTAAGCGAAGCAGTAAAATTGTGATTGGCTTATCTACTGCATCCGTAACGGTAAAACCACATCTGGAAGCTATGGGAGAATCGCTGTTAGTTAGAGCTTGTTCTAATAAATATCTCGCCAATCCTTCGACAATGGGATGATTGCGCCCGATATATTCCACTCCTTCGAGTGCGGGGGAATCAAAAGTAATCAGACGAGATTCTGAACCAAGAATAAACTTAAACTTTTGCGGAATACTAGATAATAACCAGCCTTGTTTTTTCTTGACTAGGGGACAATTTAATCTAGCGCAAGCATCTAGGACAAACTCTTTTACATCATCTTGACTACCTAATATGCGATCGCTTTCCTCTAATTCCTGCTTAATTTCTTCTGGTTTAATGGCTTTTTGAGCGAAGCGAGTACGGTTTTGTTTCTCCCTTTCTACTGCCCTATCCCAACTCTGGTGTACTTCCACAATAGGAGCATCATTAACAACCAAATCTAAGGTTAATTGCTCTACTTCGGGGGGAAATAAAGATAATTGTTTGACTTCCGTTACTTTGTCAAACAGAGACTTAAATACGGCTTTTTGTACCGAATTACTCTCCATTGGGACAGGAACGCTAATACCCAAGGCGCGGTGAATTTTATTAGCTTTACGAATTAAAACATCTAATACCGCCCCGTCTATAGGATTATCTTGACCATAAAGAACAATACATTTAATCTTTGTAGCTGTTTGTCCATATCTATCTACCCTTCCTTCTCTTTGTTCGAGACGATTAGGATTCCAGGGTAGATCGTAGTGAATGACAGCAGAAAAATGTTCTTGTAAATTAACCCCCTCACTTAAACAATCCGTAGCCACCATGATTCTTTGAAGGTAATCTTTTAATTCTTGCAGTCGAATTTCTCTTTCGTCTTCCGACTGTTCCCCCGTAATAGCAATTACTCTAGTAGTATTATTTTGGCTCTTCCGATTTGGTCATGCCAAACTGTTAGAAACTAGTACTTAAAAGTCTTGCACAGCAAGACTTGTGGTTTTTAAAGTTTGATATTGTATATTTTTCTCCAAATCCCTTTAAAGGTAAGCCTTTTACCAAAATTCAGCATGGTAAGTTCGGTAGAGCCATTATTTTTCTTAGTTTCATACTTATTCTTTAAAGCTTCTGCTACATAATTAGCAGTGGCTATGTAACGACACCAAATAATTGGCTGATATCCTTGCTCTCGTAAATCTCGAACTAATCCAATAACTTGTTGTAACTTACTGTCTTTCTTCCCTTTAAGCTGTTCGGCTTTTTTAACAAACTCTCTTAATTTCCTTTTTTGTGATTCACTATAAGTTTGTTGTACCTGTTCTATTACCGAAGTAGGATTAATATCGCTCGCTTTTTCTGTTTCCGTCTCATCATAAACATAGGTAGCGGATAACTCTTCATCCAATTCCTCTACAACTTTCGTATCTTTTATCTTTCCTAGTTGTCGAGATAAAGTAGCCACCGCAGCAGCAGGAGATGACATGACACAACGAATGATCGCTAAAGCCGACCAATAACGTCCCCGCTTTTGCGCGTAACTCAGACTGTTATTTTCTTCTTTAATCAATCCCCGCGCTAAATTATAGACTTGCTCAAATAATTCCCGATATTCTTTTGATAACTGGTAAGCAGATTCTAAAGATTCTCTTTCGGGAAAAGGAGTTTTTTTATCCATCCATTGACGCACATCCGCACGACGACGCTGGACGAAATGACGGGCTAATTCTTTTCTTTGAAGCTCTGGGAGATTATCTAAATCTAAATTAGCAAATTCTGGATTGATTAAGCCTAACAAGGATAAAAATGATTGAGAAATACCACTATGGGGAGTTGCCGTTAATAAGACTAAATGACGGTCTTGTTTTTCAGAAATTTGCTGAACTAACTGATATCTTTGCTGTTTTGTTGTTCCTCTATCATCTCGATTACTAGCAGTATGAGCCTCATCCACAATTACTAAATCAGGACAATGAGCTAAAAAACTCGCTCTACGGCGATCGCTTTTGGCGTAATCCAAACTGACGATAATATGGGGATAATAACTAAAAATATGACTGCTATTGGAGGGTAAATTCCGTTCTAGTTTGGCAACCGTACCAGAGCGAATTACTACTGCATCTATATTAAATTTCTCTTTTAGCTCTTTTTGCCACTGGTCGCATAAAGCTGGAGGACACAATACTCCCAGACGTTTAATTTCTCCCCGATCCAACATCTCACGAGCAATCAAACCAGCTTCAATAGTTTTACCAATACCTACATCATCGGCAATTAAAAGTCTGATTGTCTCCAACCGTAACGCCATTAATAGAGGTACGATTTGATAGGGACGAGGCGTTACACTCAAACGACCCAAACAACGAAAAGAGTTAGCCCCATTACGCAGACTTAATTTAGCAGCATTTAATAATAACTTTCCCGCAGTATGGTCTTGTATATTCTGCCAATCAGGTAAGGGAAACTGCGCAGAATCAATTTTATTAAATTCACCTTCGATATCTGTGAATATTCCACAAATTTCGGCTTCGTTGCCCGAAAGAGGACGCAGACGAATAATCTCTTCTATATCTGAGGGCAAAACTACCCATTGGCGATCTCGACAGGCAACTATTGAACCTGGCGTATATGTGGTTGTCATAAATTTTTAGAGAAAAAAGAGCTTAGAAAAGTTTCAGCATTGGTATTGTTGGAATAACTTCTGACCAGACTCTCCCATTGAATCCAACTTTAAAGAAATTAGTTTTAATGCCATTGGAGATGGTCGAGTATGTCCTTTTTCCCAACGATTAACTGTCGAGAAAACAACTCCACATTCAGAAGCAAACTCTTCTTGAGTTAATTCCATTTCTTGACGTAATTGTTTGATTAGCAGACCGATATAAGGCTGTGGCATTCGTTTTAATTGACTAAGTGCCACTTTTTTATTCATGTTTATTGTTGATTCTTTAGCAGATGCTATAGTATATTGCTATCTATTTTGTCTATGAAGAAAATATAAAGGCGTGATCTAAATCACATGAAGCGGTGATTCGATCTATTGACAAAGAGACAAATTAAAATTAAGCAAGTTTTTGAAACTCACTCATACTGGAAAAAGACAAATGACACCGATGACAACAACCAAACTCCCATAAAGCAGGCATCTTAAACTTAGCCCTGCAATTAGGACATTTGGAAATAAGGGTTAATTGATGCCTATCACATTTCCCAACAGATTTATACTGCCATTCCATTCGATGACAAGGATTTTCTCCATAGCAAGCACCACACAAACGAATTGGCTCACATTTCATTCCTATCCCCGTTGGGGGAAGCATTGCCCTTAAAAGAACACTCTCAACTCCTATAACTTCAGCCAAAGCATCAAACTCCTTATCTGTAGGAAAAGGATTGAGGTGAAATCTCTCCCAACGAGCCACAACGCCACCAATACCAGCTAAATCACCCAAAGCACTTGGAGAAAGATAGTTGCGTCTTCTAAACCTGCCTAAAAAATGACTGAAACTTTCTCCTTCATATGGTTCAACAGGAAATAGCCAAGGTTTATTAATATCGCTCATGAATACTCCCTGGCTATTTCTTCCAAAACCGATTTATCCACCTTCTTGTAACCCCTCGAAAGAGATGCTATAGCTGCTTCTCGCAAAATCTCATCAAGCCTACCTATATAACCTTCAGTAGCTCTAATCAAAATTTTGAGCATAGTTTTATTAGTAAGATTAGATGGTACAGGCAGTTTTAGGACTTTCTGTTCCCAAATAGCTACAGTCTTTTTGAAGTCTTCGCCAGCCAATTTACCAAACCTACGATTAGCCCGAAAGCGATTGTAAACTTGCTCGTCTCTTTTAATTACTGCATCAAGACGATCTGTACCCACTAAGACTACAGCAATTTCTAACTTGTCGTAAATATCTCTTACTTCAGAAAAAGTCTCTGGTTTAAGACGATCTTTCCGAAGGAATGTACAATCTGCCTCATCTATAATTATTATTTCAACTTGACACCCTTTCAGAATATCCATTGCTCTACTTCTAAATTCTGAAATAGTTCCTTTAACTGCCCTAAACTTCAAACATTCAATAATTTCTCGAAATAGCTCTTTTGAGCCACATTTTTGTGGAGGCATAATTTTAATAACGGACTCAATAGGAATTTGATTTTTAGTTTGTCTTTCTTGAGGCTTTTTATTCAGCCGATTTCTAATAACATAAGCTTCACAAGCAACAGTTTTTCCTGTTCTTGACTCTCCCACTATCCGACAAGATCGTCTTGATTTACGTTTTCCATCTAGCCAATCATGTAATTCCTTAATGTGTTCTAAAGCTACTGTACTTTTGCGATTGAGACGGGCAATTTCTTTTTGCACCCATTCTTCATCCAATTCAATTTTGCCTAATTTATTAGCGATTTCTTTAGCTTCAGTCATCATTTACCATCCATACTCATCTTGTAATTCTTCAAAATCCCAAACTTCCACATCAGCAATCTCTTCAGAAATATCCCGATCTACCTCTTCTGGTTCAATATCTTCTGGAGTAACTTTTTTAGGGAGAGTTGATTTATAACTTTGTTCTTCTTTTTGTCTTTGCTTACGAGTTTTCTTCTGCTCGACAACAGCATCTCGTTTCACAATTTCCTGCAAAATAGATTCATTGTTGATGTCCATATTGGCTTTTCGCAGCCTTTTAGCATTAGCTTTTGCTTCATCTAGAGATAATGCTTCTGTTTCTAATCCCAAAGCATGAGCCCGGGTTAAAAATACTTCTTTGTCTCCTTCTTGACGATAAACCCAGATAGTAGTTATGTCTTGAGGATCGTATCGAACACTAACAATATCCCCTGCATAACCAGCTAAATATTCTCCTCGATAAACAATATTTTCAAACTGCAAATGTCCTGCTCTTTGAACAGTACGTCTGGCAGTTTTCATCAAACAAATATCTAATTCTCGTTCAGAGATAATTCTTGGTTCTTTAATTAATCCTGCTTCCCAACGCTGATAGCGAGTCTGTTCGTCTTTTCCTGCAATAGTACTTTGATTATATTTATCAACGATAAAACGCACGATCAACTTTTCCAAATCTCTCAAAGTCAACCTGGCATCTTTTTCTGTATCTTTGGGACGCTCCTGAACGTTAGAGCCAGTATAGCCAGGAAGAGTAGAAAACAAAGATTGGTTCAAAGTTTTAAAAGGACGCTCAACAATACCTCCCTCAGAAGGGCGATTTCTTAACTTACGAACAAAACCTAATTGGGCAGCAATTTCTTCCAAATGATTAGAACGGAAATCCTTTCCTCCATCAGTAAATAAACATTCTGGCAAACCAAAAGTCCCCCAATCGCAATGTAATTGAAAATCTTGGCTGTAACTTTTCGACAAAATACTGTGGCGTAATACTAGAGCTACTACTTGAGAACTTGGTGCATCAAAACCGAGATTGATTCCCATCACACATCGAGAATAGCTATCGATTACAGTAGTCAACCAAGGACGACCGATTAATTCTCCATGTCGATCAACCAATAAAACATCTACACGAGTATGGTCACATTGCCAAACTTGATTACTGTGATTAATCCCAATATCTTGACCATCGCGAGTTTTCACTGACAAAGTTGTGCCTTGCCAACCAGGAGAACGAATACTTTTCTCTTTCTTCTGCTGAATTGGCTTAACTACTCTCAACACTGTTTTATAACTGGGAGGCTTATCATCCCCAATTTCTGCTGCTTTGGCTTGCACTCTCAAAGCAACTTGCTTGGAACTCATTCTCTTACTACCTTTATTTCCTTGCCTGTAAGTTTTCAGAATAAAATCTTGCCAAAACTGGCTAATACGATGATTTCCTTTGTCTGCTCTACTGGTAGAGACTAAAGCAGTTATCCCTTGCTCCTGATATTTCTTAAATAGTCGCTGCACAGAACGAACTGAGACACACAGTTTTTTAGCTCCTACTCTGAGTCTTTCTCCATATTCAGTGCGATCGCATGGCTCTAAAAGGCTTTGAATTACTTCTAACTTAATCTTGGCAATTCCTTCTAATTCAGAAGCGATTATATTTTCTTGCTTTTTACCTGAATCACTTTCTAATTCCTTAGAAATTAGTTCAAGCGTTTTATCATTGTTCATTTAACTAAAAATTAGATTTTAAGAACACATAATGTTATTCTATTACGAACTAAAAAAGCGACATAAATTTTGTCACTTTTCTTTATAACCATATTTTAAATAAACGACGCTTATTTTGTCATTTTAATGATAAGCGACAACTAATTTGTCTTTACTATCATGGATATATTTTAAGATTAAAATCACTATAATGCTTTTGAGATAAGGATTTGATTGTGACGACAATAATTTGTCCTGATGTCATTTAATTTGTCACTGTACAGCAACTCAGAAGCCCGCGTCTGTACAGTCAGGGAGCGCGTGGGTAAGTCACAGGAAATAACCCGTCAACTAGAAGCATCTGCCTTACTTAAGCTGAGGGAAAAAATCTTGTAGCTTTGCGGGATTATCTTAAATAAGAGTATTGAGATTATTTTGGCTCATTAAACAGAAATACTGAGTATATTAACTAGATATCAAAGTTTTTCACCCTTTGACTCACTCCAACCCGATTGCTCTGGCTCTTGCTTCTCTTGTTGTTGTTTGCCTTGTTCTTCAGTTTCTTGTTTCAGAGAAACTGAAAATTGACCTAGCAAGCTGTATATTAAGGGGGATAAAACAATTCCCATGCCTATCACAAAAATTAAACCACTAAATAGTGCATATAGAGAAGCGAAGACTTTAGCACTGGCAGTTGATAAAGGATTAACTGGACCCATGCCACTCAGAATCATTGAGGCTTCCACCAGAGAATCCAGCCAACTTAAATCTGCTGTCCAATGATAACCTAGAATACCTACAATAAGTCCTAGGAAGATAAAAAGAGCCGATAAAGCAAGATATTTGAGAAACTTACCGAAAAAAAGGAGAATCGACCCCATTCCCTCATCAGGATTTCTACTTTTATGTTGAGTATGCTCCAAATGATAGGGACTGAGGATAAACATTACAGTCACCAAAATTGCCAGCCCGTATCCAAATAGCTTTATCAACTCCATCATCTTACTTACTATTCATGAAAATATATAGTGGCATTTTAATGGCTGGAACTTCGTAGCAATAAGTACTGAATCGATCTAGCTTGAAAAAAGAAACTACAATATCTTTATTAAACAAGCCAGCAATCTTAAACTAAGCTGTATAATCAGCATTATAA
This sequence comes from Xenococcaceae cyanobacterium MO_167.B27, assembly GCA_030065935.1. Taxonomy (GTDB): domain Bacteria; phylum Cyanobacteriota; class Cyanobacteriia; order Cyanobacteriales; family Xenococcaceae; genus JASJCP01. Next base: position 1,155 of record JASJCP010000146.1, on the reverse strand, counting down.
CCAAGGGCGACATCTACCATTTACCCAGAAATCAACTTAGCGCGATCGCTCGCTAAAAAAGTTGCAGTATCCGCAATATCTTCTGGATTGAGGGCTGGTGAAGTTTTGAAAGGCAAAAAACCCCCAACTACTCGATCTTGCTCCTCAAAGCTTTTTAATCCCATAGATTGCAACTGACCTTGAGAACGATATAAAGGAATATTCACGGGACCTAGAGCGATGGCATTTACGGTAATATTAGCAGCACCTAATTCCATAGCTATGGTTATGTTAGATTTAGTGTAGCTGGAGAGCGGGACTTGGTTCAACTTCCGAAACTCATCTTGTTAAATGACACTTAGTTAGTTGTACCTCTATTCCCCTATCCAGTTTTTGTATTTCTAGTGTAATATTAAATATACACTAAGAAATAAAAGGCTAATGGCTGATGAAATCTTGGTTCGAGCGAGTAGCAGAGATTGAACGAGAAGACATATTAATGTTTATCAATTCCTGTTTTACTTGTACTGGACAAAAAGAATTTTACAGCGATGCTGAAGGACAGAAAGTATCGCTCAACTTTTTACACGATTATATTTTAGGCAACTATCGTTTGCTATATGCTCGTACCTTAGCAGCAGGAATTAATCATTTTAATATCGGTCAAATAATTATCAAGCTGCTAGCTACAGGTAAAGATACACCACCAGAACATAAAGAGGAAGAAGGACAATTAATTGCTCAGGCATTGCGTAAGTTACCAACTCAAAGAGCCTGGAAAGTATTGGCGCAACTGCAAACACAACGTATTAACAATCGTCGCAGTAGAGCCATTGCCAGAGACTATCTTCAGCAACGACAAGACCTAAGTTTTGATGCGGTAAAATATCGGCTGAAACTAAAAGCGATAACAGTTCACAATCATTTGTCATTGGAGGAAGAATTAGGCACTTTTTTATTTACTCCTCAACAACCGAAGAGATATCAAAATGAGCTATTTGAAAACTTCAGACAAGCTCATTTTACTGCTGAGGCAATTTACAAATTAAGTACTCAAGCAAAATTATTTGTATATTTTTAATAAAGTTTGAGAGGATTATATTGAGGGAGTTTTCCTTGAGCGATCGCCATTGACTCTGGCGATGCCACAGGCAACCGCGTAGCGGGTCGCTGATG
>JASJCP010000145.1 GCA_030065935.1 Xenococcaceae cyanobacterium MO_167.B27 | reverse complement strand
TTAAGAGTTTAATAGTATCTTTTGTTAAACCTTTGATATATCTCATTTAAAATTTATTCTCCTTTTCACATCAGCGACCCGCTACGCGGTTGCCTGTGGCATCGCCAGAGTTACTGGCGATCGCTCAAGGAAAACTCCCTCAATATAATCCTCTCAAACTTTATTAAAAATATACAAATAATTTTGCTTGGGTACTTATTAAAGCGTCAACAACAATCTCGACAAGTAATTTGGTCAACTCCTCTGATCTAGCGGTTTACAAAAACTTAATAGTATGTCAAGCAAGCGAGTTTTCCAATCTAGCTTATAGTGACTTTTCATAACTTTGTGGACTTCATATCAAATGCTAAATTTTTAGTCAATTTGTTTATCCTACTAAGTAATGGACTAAGCGGTACTAATTTCATCCCAACCAATAGCAAGAATATCCAAAAATAGCCAGAATTTACAAGCTAGTTACTCAGCAAAGTTTTCATACTTGTAATTAGAACAGTAGAAAGAGAGTACCAGCGATAATGAAAATTGAAACTAAAACCCAAATGTATGAAGGTGCGCCTTGGTGTTTGGGGAGATATGACAGTTTTGAAATTAATAAACCCCAATTAATTAGGCTTCTTGGTCATGATTATGTAATTTGGAAAGATGAAGAAGGTCAGTTAAATGCTTTAGATAATATCTGTCCTCATGCTGGAGCAAATCTAGCTAAAGGTGGTTATATTTTAGATTTTAAGGGAGGGGCGAACTACTGTCCGCCCTTACAATAGTCATTGTTAACCCAATTACATAAAACTGGGTTGATGACGAATTAAGTTTAAAAATTCCTCACGGGTTTTTTGTTCTTCTTCAAATACCCCCAACATCGCACTAGTCACTGTCCAAGAGCCTGGTTTTTGTACTCCTCGCATCACCATACACATATGAGTTGCTTCCATAACCACAGCAACACCTTGAGGCTCTAATACTTGTTGGAGAGCTTCCGCTATTTGGCGAGTCAAACGCTCTTGAACTTGAAGGCGACGAGCATACATATCTACGACACGAGCTAACTTACTCAAACCGACTACTTTTTGATTTGGGATATAAGCTACGTGCGCTCTACCCATGAAAGGTAGCATATGATGCTCACAAAGACTGAAGAAGTTGATATCTCTAACTAGTACCATTTCGTTGTGACCTTCATCGAAAATAGCACCGTTGATCAGCTTTTCCAGAGATTGATTGTATCCCTGAGTCAAAAACTGCATCGCTTCTGCTACCCGTTTTGGGGTTTTTAGTAAGCCTTCTCGGTCTGGATCTTCTCCAACAGACTCCAACATGACTCGAACTGCATCCATCATGTTTTCTTTAGCAATTTCAGAAGTAGTCTTAATTACCGCTTCTTTACCGTTATGGGTATTGCGGTCTGGACGAGTGGAAACTTGTTCAGTCAAACTAGATTTGATTCCGTTAAGAGAAGAATTAGAACCGTTGGAAAAAGCTGTTGTCATAATTAAAAAATGGTGACTAGAAATTTAGCCTTTTGCTATAGATAATAATAAGTTCATGACCGTTTCAGAATTTTTAGGAGTTCGATATTAAGAATTCCCAATTCATAAAGCCCCTCCACTGGGCATAATGGTCATTGTTTCTATTACCGCTTGAGATGGTAATAAAGCTATGTGGAGAATAGACTGAGCGACAATTTCTGGGGTCAGCATTGCCTCTCGGTTGAAATCTGCTTGTACTGTGTCTGTGTCCCACATGGGCGTATTTACCGCACCAGGAGCAATTGTCACAGCACGAATTCCATTAGACCTTTCCTCTACTGCTAGGGCTTTGGTTAGAGCCACTAAACCTGCTTTACTGACGCTGTAAACACCCCAATCAGGAAAAGCATTATAAGCTGCAATGGAGGCTACATTAATAATTATTCCTGTAGCACGCGATCGCATTTGAGGTAAGACACCTTGAATGCACTGAAAAACACTAGTGAGATTTAGGTCTAATACTTTTTGCCACTCCTCTAATGATGTGTTTGTTAGGGAGTTGGTGTAGCCCATACCCGCGTTATTGACTAGAATATCCACTGCTCCTAAGTCTTGGGCGATCGCATTTAGTTGCTCTTTAACTAGAGCTATATTGGCTAAATCTAAGGGGTATGCTTGGGCTTTTACTCCCACGGCTTGGGCTGCATCAACCACTGGAGATAACTTATCTTCAGAGCGACTCACCAAAGCTAGATTAATGCCTGATTTGGCAAAAGCCAAGGCAGTTGCTCTGCCAATACCACTACTTGCTCCTGTAATAATGGCTTGCAGTTGCTTAGGGGGTGGATTCATAGAAATAGCCTCAAATTTCCGTCAAATGTAAACTCACAGCAAGGAAACGATAGAAAGATAAACTGTTTATCTGTGATCTATCGTCTTTCTTAGCTGATCGGGCCAGAGCATTATTGCCAGAAATGCTCAATAGCAAATGTAATAAGCCTCTTTTTAGTTGGTTGTTTTCTATTACCAATTACTCTTGACTGCTAGTACTCATATTCTTAAACAAACTTACATATAATTTGTTAATTTGTCTAACAAACTAAGGTGGCAGACTTGAGGGTAAGTACCCTTGTTTCATAACTAGGGCAATCACCTTTAATATCAACCCATTTAGATAACTAAAGTAGTCTTTATAAAAGTTGTAAGTAATTCGTACATTAAAATAATGTAACGAAATGTTGCCCTAAGAATTATAACACTTAAAATTGTAGTTTGAATTTCCTAAATTCACTATCATATTAGATTAAGTAACTTGCTGGAATATTCCCATTTGCCGAAACTTACTATAGCGCAATTCTTTCAGCTTTTGGGGACTCATAGAAGATAACTCTTCTAAATTATTCCACAGGGCTTGTTTGAGAGTGGCAGCAGCTTCCAATGGCTCAGAATGAGCTCCGCTAGCTGGTTCTGGGAGAATTTCATCAATTAAACCCAGTTTTTTCAAATCTGTAGCGGTAATTTTGAGTGCCATTGCTGCTTGCTCTGATTTTTTAGCGTCTTTCCAGAGAATTGCAGCACAAGCTTCGGGACTTGCTACAGTATAAACAGAATGTTCAAACATCAGTAGGCGGTCTGCTACTCCAATACCCAAAGCCCCACCAGAGCCACCTTCCCCAATGACAGTGCAAATAATTGGAACATCAAAACTGAACATTTCTCGTAAATTATAAGCGATCGCCTCCCCTTGTCCCAATTTTTCTGCTTCTACTCCAGCCCAAGCCCCTGGAGTATCAATAAAACTTAAGATTGGCATCCCAAAATGGTCAGCGTGTTTCATGAGGCGGATGGCTTTACGATAACCCCCAGGAGCAGCCATCCCAAAATTGCGAGCTACATTATCTTTGGTATCCCTCCCTTTTTGGTGTCCCATCATCACTACTGGTCTGCCATTGATGCGAGCTACACCCCCTACTAAAGCTGGATCATCATAACCTGAGCGATCGCCGTGAAGCTCCAGCCATTCGTCTGTAATTGCCTGAATATAGTCAAGAGTACTAGGGCGACGGGGATGACGGGCTAGTTGTAGTCTTTGAGCAGGAGTAAGGCTACTAAATATCTCTCTACGGAGTTTATTTGCTCTGGCTTCTAGTTGGGCGATTTCTTCAGAAAAATCTACTTGATTTTCTGCTGCTAATTGTCGAATCTGATCGAGCCGAGCTTCTAATTCACAGAGGGGTTTTTCAAAATCCAGTAAAAAATTTCTGCGCTCAGTTTTGGGCATGGTTGGTTTTAATTGATTCCGCAGTCTCTAATTGTATCGTTTATTGCCCATCTATTTACTTTGAAAAATATTCTGTACCATTGGTTTACTAACTTTAGCAGCAGCCTTATCTAATTCCTTAACTTCTCCTTCATCTAGATACCAGCCTAATGCACCAATATTTTGCTTGGCTTGCTCGGGGTTTTTTGCACCAGGAATGGGGATAGTATCTTTACAGATACACCAATTGATAGCTACTTGTGCCATAGTTTTATTTCTGGCTGTGGCAATTGCTTCTAGACAACTTAAAAGCGATCGCGCTCCTGGTAAAATTTGCTTACATACCCAACCCCTTAAACCAGGAGGAACATTACCCTGAGATGAGTATTTTCCTGTTAACAGCCCTAAAGCCAAAGGGCTATAAGCAATAAGTTTAATACCTAATTCGTCACAAACTTCTTTAACTCCCAATTCCACTACAGGATAGGTAGAAAGCAGAGAATACTGTACTTGCAGAGTTATAATGGGGATTCCGCGATCGCTAAATTTCTGATATACTTCCCGCAAGCGTTTTGCCCCATAATTAGATAATCCCACTCCTTTAACTAACCCCTTCTCGTATAAATCCCCCAAACCATCTAACAATTGCCATTCTTGTAGAGGAAAATAATTAGCAGTTGACCAGTGCATCTGAACTAAATCAATATTTCTGCCAAATCTTTCCGCCGAAGCGTTACCAGCAGCTACCATTGCACCTCTAGTTAACCGCCAGGGATAAGGGGCAAGTTTTGTAGCCAGACATATCTTATCTTTATTAACTCCCTGGTATTCGCGCTCAAACTTTCCTAATAGTATTTCACTCCGCCCTTTCAGCTTTCCTGTACCATAAGAATCTCCTGTATCAAACAGAGTCACACCATTACTAACACAGACATTAAAGACTTCTTGTAGTTGACTATCCATACTAGGGTCGTAGTCCCATAGTAGGCGATTTCCCCATGCCCAAGTGCCACAACCCATAGGGGGTAAATGAATTTGCTCCTTAGTCCGCATCTTAATCAGATATTCCTAATACTTTTATTAACGAAAAGGCTATTTTTTGATAATATACCATCAGCAAAATCTCAGGATTAACGAAAGTGATAGTAGAAAGGTTTATATTTACTAAAACTGCCAATTTATTGCTACTTGCTTTCAGTTTTGCGCTTCCTATTTTTATCCCTTCGTTGTTGTTAATGGTGGATAAATAGCCTGAAAGTGGTTTGCTATGCACAAAAAGCCCCATTTCTTTGATTTTTATGGTCAAGATAATTTGACCCAGTTTTTAAAACTGCTAAATTATCTTTTTTTTTCAATATATTCTCGCCAGTAGCTAATCTTGCCATCATCTTGTAACTCAAAAATGATTGCATCTTCTGCTTCAGATTGCTGACCAGTTTTTTTATTTCTATCACTCCAATCCCATTCTACAGCACCTTGATTATCTTCAATAATCATTCGTTTAATTGTTACTTTGGTATCTGTAAATTGACCGCGAGACCCGCTTCCGGCTAGGAAGCATCTCTAATCGCGGTGTTGACTAAAATAAGCTTCTGCTGATTGTTGAATTGCCTCTATACCTTGAAAAGTATAGCCACCAGCAATAAAGATAGCATTAGGAACAAAATCCTCAACTATACTAGACACATCTTCTTGTTTCCAAGCTAAAGCTTGTTTCTTGATCATAGCTTGAATAGTGGGTTTTGAATTCATTTGTCCTGAAAAAATCAACAGGGAAACAATTAAAGCTAAAACTTGAGTCATAAATATCAAGGTAGTTTATCTGACTAGCTTACCTCTACTCTGTAGCTTGTTGACATTTTCAGATAATGAGCGATTCCCAGATGTGGTATATCCTCAGTACTTCACTGGCTTTCATTACATCTATATTTTCCCTTGCTTTTTTAAAATTTATTAGACTTGAAGTAAAATCAGGTCAAACCTTAGCTTTATTAGGTGGCGATATAACTGATAGGTCAGAGGTCAGGGGGAATGGGGATTGATTGTTATTACTTATTACTTATTACTTCCTCATCCTTTATCCTTCATCCCTCATCCCTCATTCTTCATCCTTGAGAATAGGTAATATGATACGTCTTCAATCTTGGCAGATAGCTATTTTAGCAACACCAGTCGCCCTAATTATTATCTTCTTACTAGTTGCAGCAGGAACACAAATTCACCAGTGGGGAGTTAATTGGGTTTGGGGAATTTTTATTTTAGTTTTTGTGGGGTGGCGTTGGTTATTGGTGAAGTGGACAAAACCCACAGTATCCCCATTAGAGGACATAACTCAAGATTTGATATCCCAACAAGAAACAACTGAAGCCATAGAAAATCAAGAATTAGCTACAGTCATAGAAAATATACTGCAAGAATCCGCTAACGATCCTTTAATTTGGGAAGATTTCTCGACTTTTTGGTCGCGTTGTCAGGAAATTGTCACCGAAGTCGCCTATGCTTACCATCCAGAAGTAAAACACCCTTTACTTAATATCTATATTCCTCAAGCTTATGGTTTGATAAGAGGTACTGTAGATGATACCGATCGCTGGATTGCTCAATTATCCCCTATTCTGGATCGGGTGACTATTGGACAAGCTTATCAGGCTTACTTTACCTATCGTAAGTTAGAACCTTCTGCAAAAAAACTCTTCAAGCTGTGGAATTGGGCGCAATGGGTAATAAATCCCGCAGCAGCGATCGCGAAAACGGCTAGTCAAAACTATAGCCAAGAAGCTAATCAGCAACTATTAGGCAATTTTAATCAACTGTTTCGGGAAACTGCATTAAGAAATTTATCCCGTCAGGCGATCGCTCTCTACAGTGGAAATACTTTACCTCCTACTTTTGTTACTACTCCTACTCCCACTGCTACTCTTCCTGAAGCCAAAACCGAAACTTTAAGAGAGATTTTAGAACAAGCTCAAACTCAAGAAGCAGTAGAGCAGAAACCTGTAAACATTCTTTTGGTGGGGCGTACTGGCGCAGGTAAAAGTAGTTGTATCAATACTCTGTTTCAAGAAGATTTAGCGGAAATAGATGTTTTACCCAGTACCGATAGTATTAAAAGTTATCAATGGCAAACTGAAGTAGGGGAAAGTTTAATACTGTGGGATACTCCTGGTTATGAACAGGTAAACGGTGAAGATTTGCGTAATCTGGTAATAGACTATGCTAGCAACGCAGACTTGTTATTGTTAGTAACTCCTTGTCTCGATCCTGCGCTACAAATGGATCGAGATTTTTTACAAGACATTAAAACTGAAATTGCAGACTTACCCACCATTACTATAGTGACCCAAGTAGATCGCTTGCGTCCGATTCGAGAGTGGAGTCCCCCCTACTATTGGCAACAAGGAGAAAAACCGAAAGAAAAAGCGATAAGAGGAGCTATTGAATACCGTAACGAATCTTTAGCTGATTATAGTGACTTCATCTTACCTTTAGTTACTAGAGACAGTAAAACTAATCGTGAAGCTTGGGGAGTCGAAACTATATCTCTTGCTATTTTAAATGCGATCGCACCAGCCAAACAATTAAGACTAGCTCGTTTCTTAGAAGACAGAGAAGCGAAGATTGTAGCTGCTGCTAAGATTATAGACCGCTACACTGTCCAGATGTCCACCACCCAAGGCTTAACCAATTTACTCAAAAGCCCCATACTCCAGTTTCTTTCTACTATGACCACAGGAAGTGCTGCTTTAGCCTATGCTTTAGCAGAACAAATACCAGTAGAACAACTCCCCATAGTAATAGGTAAGTTGCAAATAGCTTATGACCTATTTATGTTACTCAGTGATGAACCAAAAATCAGCAATTTTGAGTTGCGATCGCTTTGGTTACTATTACTCAACAATGATGCTACTCCCCAACAAAATGCTTGGGCTTTTGGTCATGCTTTAGTAGAGTTTTGGACACAAAAGTTAACTATTTCTGAGCTACAAACAAGATATGAATATTATCTAGAACAAAGTTAATAATTTGATATCGATAAAATGTAGTAAATATACGTAAGTTAAAATACTGAAATTAAGTAGATATAACTATTTATTCATCATATATTTATGATAAATATCAGTAATAATGACATTGGTTTAGTACTTATACATAGGTAATAATAAGGCATCCAATTTTGACGAAGTCGAAGCGGGCTTCCGTCGTCAGAAGGCGGTGTAAATGTGACCAGTTCAAGCCTCACTGAATGCAAGAGGCTTATTTTTGGTAAATATTCGGTAAAAATCATGAAACAGTATATTTTTTCAGAATCTAATTTATTTGAAAACACATCAAAATCTAGTATTCAACAAGATAATTTAGAAAATTTCCCAAAAGAAACCATTTCACTAAAAAAAATATTTAATTTAATAGTCTTTGGTGAAATAACAAAATTTCCTATCAAATACGTTAAATTTTTATTTGCTGAAAATTCCAAAAACAGTAAAGATACCAAGACTGATGATAAATCCGAGCTAATTAGAAAAATTTACAATAAAAAGAGTATAAATCAAAAATTTAGTGAAATAGACCTAAGTTGTATCAATTTAAGAGGTGCTGATCTAAGTGAAATCAACCTCCAAGAAATAAATTTGAGTTGTGTTAACTTCAATCTTGCCAACTTAAATACTGCTAACTTAACTAGTGCTAACTTAACTAGTGCGAACTTAAGTAGTGCTAACCTAAGTAATGCTAAGTTGAGTCTTGCTAATTTGATTTGTGCTAATTTGATTTGTGCTAACTTAAGCGGTGCTAACCTGACTCTTACGAACTTAAGCGGTGCCAACTTAAGCGGTGCCAAATTAAGTGATGCCAACTTAAGTGGTGCCAACTTAAGCGGTGCCAACTTAAGTGGTGCCAACTTGGAAAAGGCTATTTTTCTTGGTGCTAACCTAAGTGGTGCTATTTTTAGAGATAACCAAGGTATTTCTCAACAGCTAAAACTAAATTTGATTGCACGAGGAGCAAAATTTAAAGAGAGTAATTATTGAATTAACATAGTCAATGAGCGCGATCACATCATTATCTAAATCAGCATCGTCTAAACAATCTGGTACTATTTACAAAAACCTTTAAAATCATTGAATTTGTGTAGAGTGTAACATCCCTCAAGAATTTCTCTGTTTCTTTTGCTGCTAAACTCCGGTTAACTTATCTGGAAAAATGACCCTTACTTTTGATACTAATGCTTATTCCAATCTATTAATTAAATACATTCCCCAGGTAATTAAAACAGAGGAAGAATATGATCGCGCTTTAAAAATAGCAGAACAATTAACCTTTGCTAAAAATCGTACTCCAGAAGAAAAAGCCTTACATAAATTGATAGTAACTTTGATTGAAGCTTACGAAACAGAAAATTATCCGATGGAACAATCTGCACCTTATGAAATTCTCCAGCATTTAATGGAAGCTAGTGGTACTCGCCAAGCAGATTTAGTAGGTGTAATTGGTTCGAGTGGTGTAGTATCTGAAGTAGTGAATGGCAAGCGATCGATTAGTAAGGCACAGGCTAAAGCACTGGGAGAATATTTTAAAGTTTTACCTGGTTTATTCATATAGATTTGTGCAAAATATTAGCTATTAAAAAAATTAAAAATAAAAACTTATGGAGAAATACCAATGGAAAAAAGTTTATACGAGCGAGATTTTAATTTGTGGATTAGTGAAACATTAAAATCATTAAAAACCAAAAATATGGAGACTATTGACTGGGATAATTTGATTGAAGAAATCGAAGATATGGGCAGAAGCCAAAAGAATGCTTTAGAAAGTTATTTACAGAGATTAATAGAGCATATTTTGAAGCTGCGATATTGGGAACAGGAAAAAGCAAGATGCTATAGAGGATGGCGTTCTGAAGTAGTTAATTTTCGTAACCGAATTAAAAGAATTATCAAAAAAAATCCTAGTCTTAAAAACTATTTAACCGAACAATATCCAGAAATTTATCAAGATGCGATCGCTAGTATGTCCCAACAGTTTGATATTCCATCTGAGAAAATGATAGAGTCAGAAAAGATTTTAGAAGATAATTATTTTGGTTAGATTATTAATTAATTTCAAGCGATCGCAGTTGTAGATAATTTTGGCTATTATTGCAGTACTTTAGTACAAAGAGTCATGGATGCAGCGATTGAAGTCAATCCTGATTGGTTAATCAGCAACGCTTGTCGTCGCGCCGAGTCGATTAGCAAAGCACAGGCTAAAGCACTGGGAGAATATTTTAAGGTTGCACCTAGTTTATTTATTTAAATCACAAAGCAAATAGGATTCGAGTATCATATATGTTAGTAAATACTCAAAACAAAAATCGATTGCGAAATATGAGTTTTAGTGATGTAGTCGAAGCCATTAAACAACTATCAACAGAAGAAAAACAAGAAATTCAATTGTTGTTAAATCAATATCTTCGTGAAGAACGCCGTGAAGAAATATATCAAAATTTTCAATCGGCACAAAAAGAACAGCAACAGGATAACTTACAATTTTCATCTAATATTGGCGAACTGAAACAAATGCTTGAAGAGTAATGATAAAAGTTAGTTTTAGTTCTTCGTTTAAAAGATCGTTCAAAAAAAGAATTAAAGGTAATTCATAGCTAGAAAGCAGATTTTGGCAGAAATTAGAAAGATTTACCCTCGATCCTTTTGAGCAAAGTCTCAAAACTCATAAGTTATCAGGAAAGTTGCAAGAATTATGGAGTTTTAGCGTTGACTACGATGCAAGAGTTTTGTTTTATTTTACAGATGAAGGGAATGCTGTTTTTGTAGATATTGGAAGTCATGATGAAGTATATTAATTAGTAGTAAAAATAAAAGCACACCTACTGCTTCGATAATTTTTCTAATGCTTGTTGACCAAACTTTCTAACTTGTTCATCGGGGTCATTTTCTGCTCTGTCTAATAATAGAGCTTTTGTCTGAGGATGATTAGGAAAGTAGTTAATAATTCCTTCTAAAGCTATTGTACGGGGATTAGTTTTAAATCTAGCGAATTCGGTTTCACTACGGACAAAAGGATCGTTAACTGCACAGTTCGCCAACAATTCAAACATTTCAGGGTCGTCTTTCCATCCTCTAGCTAATTCCTGCACGGCGGTACTTCTGACAATCTCATTAGCATCAGATTGGGCGAGTTGTTTAAGCATGGGTAAAGTATCAGGGTCGTCTTTCCATCCTCTAGCTAATTCCTGCACGGCGGTACTTCTGACATATTGATTAGCATCAGATTGGACACGCTGTCTCAGGATAGGTAAGGTATCAGGGTGATCTTTCCATCCTCTAGCTAATTCCTGCACGGCGGTTCTTCTGACATATTGATTAGCATCAGATTGGGCGCGCTGTTTCAGGATAGGTAAGGTATCAGGGTGATCTTTCCATCCTCTAGCTAATTCCTGCACGGCGGTACTTCTGACATATTGATTAGCATCAGATTGGGCGCGCTGTTTCAGGATGGGTAAAGTATCAGGGTCGTCTTTCCATCCTCTAGCTAATTCCTGCACGGCGGTTCTTCTGACTTGCCCATTAGCATCAGATTGGACGCGCTGTTTCAGGATGGGTAAAGTATCAGGGTCGTCTTTCCATCCTCTAGCTAATTCCTGCACGGCGGTTCTTCTGACTTGCCCATTAGCATCAGATTGGGCGAGTTGTTTCAGGATAGGTAAAGTATCAGGGTGATCTTTCCATCCTCTAGCTAATTCCTGCACGGCGGTTCTTCTGACATCCTCATCATCATCAGATTGGGCGAGTTGTTTCAGGAGAGATAAGGTATCGGGGTGATCCTGCCATCCTCTAGCTAATTCCTGCACGGCGGTACTTCTGACATATTGATTAGCATCAGATTGGGCGAGTTGTTTCAGGATAGGTAAAGTATCAGGGTGATCTTTCCATCCTCTAGCTAATTCCTGCACGGCGGTACTTCTGACAATCTCATTAGCATCAGATTGGGCGAGTTGTTTCAGGATAGCTAAGGTATCAGAGTCGTCTTTCCATCCTCTAGCTATCGCTCTAACTGCCGACTCTCGAATATAAGATTGAGAATCTAATTCAATACAGGTTTTTAGCCAAGTTAATGTATTGGGTTCATCTTTCCAGTTATTAGCAATCGCATTTATTACTTTTTGAGATAACTCCACTTTTAGTTTATATTGTTCCGCAGTTTCACTAACCTTTTGTTCCGCAAATTCTTCAACCTCTTGAGCAAATTGTTTTAATTTCTCCAGTAAGCTATTAGTAATCTTAGTAATTGACTTTCTATTTCTTACCTCTGCTAAACAATCTGCTGCCAAAAATAAATTAGCAAAATTAGCTGACTCTCCATCTTTCTCCATCAAATATTCAATAATTTCTCCCACAAACTTCGGCTCTAAAATCATTCCAGCAATCAAACATAGCACTTCATGCCAGGATTCATCTTGCCAATGGTTGCCAAATACTTCAGTTTTAATCTGTTCGATAGATAAAGTTTGGGCTTCTAGCTGCCAAATATAAGACCAAGCACAGAAATATTCTAAAAACGTGCGATGGACAAAAGCATAATAATTAGAACCAATATCGCAGAGAATAAAATTGCGAGTACGTAACTGCTCGATCATCAAGCGAGCAACTTTTCTGGCAGGATTCACATCTATAGTTTGCAGATATTTAACCAGCACTTTTTCTAAATCTTTTTGGCTAATTAAGTTACCTGCTAATCCTGTTTCTGTAGCTTGCATGCAATGTGCCACATCTCGCAACATCGCCTGTTTATCTTGATAATCAATATCTACGGATTTTAGCTCAGGGTCTTCTAGTAATTTACCTTCTACATCCCATTGATAAAGTAATAGTTCTGAAGAACGTTCGTAGAGTTTTGCTCTGTCTCTGGGTAAATCTTGATTGCGGTTGAGAATAGCCATCATGGTTAGCAAAAGAGGGTTAGCTGCTAACTGTTGAATTGCTTGGGATTCTTTAATAGCTTTAGTAATGCGTTGTTTACGGTCTTGTTTCTTCTGGCTTTCGGTAGCTTCGTCATAAGTTAAATCGTGCCATTTTTTCAAAAAGTCTTCGATTTGTTCTGGTTCTAAATCCTGCAACATGAAGTGATGAAACTCAGCATCTTTGAGTTGTTGGGGTTTGTAACCAATAATTCTGGAAGTTACAATTACTTTTACCTGGGGATAGGTTTGAGTAAAGTTGTGGATTTGAGTAATAACATTAGCTCGTTGCTGAGGATCGAAAACTTCATCTAAGCCATCAAACAAAACCCTAACTTCACCTTGTTTAAGTCGCTTATCTAGTTCATGTTGATTGAGATGGCAAACCCAGCTACTACCCTTGTGAATAAACTCCAGAAAATTATTACATCGTTTGTCTGTAAAATCTTGAATATAGCTTCGTAGTTCAATTAATAAAGTAATAGGGTGAGAAGGTAAATCTTTGGGGGGTAATTTTGCCCACTCCACTGCTAGATATTGCAGAAGAGTAGATTTCCCCGAACCAGGATCCCCTAAAATCACCAGGTATTTATATTCATTGTCTTTGATGACTTCCAGAACCGACCTAATTTGCTGGCTCGTATAGGCTCTTTTATAGCGTTCTAACTCTTCTTGGCTAATTTCTCTGTCTAGCTCTCCCTTTTCCTTGAGTTTACGTTGTAAATCTTTGGGTAGTTCATATACCTGCGGTAAATATTCCTGGCATTCTTTGACGTTTTGAGGAATAAATATCTGATAGATTTTTAATTGCTTGTCGTAGATATAACCACCACTATCAATACTTTCTAACTTGAGGTTGCCATATTTTTCGCGGATGGTTTCTTGATATTTAACTAAATTATAATCAGGGAAAATACCTGCAATTTCCTGTAAATTATTACTATCTTTTTCTTGCCGTTGAAAATCTAGTAGAGGTCGTAGTTCCTCTGATTCATGGAAGATTTTTTTGACTATTTTTAAATATTCTGTTGCCAGTTCATCCCAGTTGAATTCATCTGGTAAATCTCTTAAACCTAAATCATCCCAGGTTTCTTTTAAAGCTTTGATATCCAGATGATCGCAGCCTTCCTTAAAAGGACTACCTAGAATTTGGCGTACTGATGGTTCTTTAATAAATTGATTTAACGGTTTTTTGTATCTTTCTCGCTTTTCCTCTGTCAACCCTAACTCATCTGCTAGTTGATTATTTATGAGGACTAAAAATGCTGTAATTGCTGATTCTGCTGCAATATCTATGGATTCTCTCGTTATAATATTGGTTACTTTTTCCCAAATAGAACCAGACACTCCTGAAAGCTTATCTTTAGCAACATCTTTTAACCAATCTTGGAGAACATCTTTGACCCAATCTTTGGTTTTATCTTTGTTTAACTCTTCTAAAACTGACTTATAAACAAATTTAGCTGTGCTGGTCAGACCCCAAGTGGCAATTAAAGTAATCGGTTCAACCATAAGTAATTAGAAAAAGCTGTCGTACTTCCTGATTTTAGCGATTAAGTAGTTATGTATGCTTGGAGAGACTGGAGTCAGGGGGTCATTAATAATAATTCAATATATTCTTCAGTTGCTTTATAATTTTATTCTTTGCGTTCTTCTTTGCGTCTTTGCGTACCCGCCTTATTAAGGGGGGAATTAAAGGGGGGATCGCGAGACAATATTATCTCTCTGAAAGCAACTTAGTATAAGTGTAAAATCCCTCAAGAATTTCTCTGTTTCTTTTGCTGCTAAACTCCAGTTAACTTATGATGGTGGAGCAAGATTTTTCAGAAATGCGATCGCGCAATATTGAAACTATGACTATTAGAGTTGCTGTGTTAGGGGTGGGACGTTGGGGAGTTCATTTTGTTCGTAACTTTATCCAACATCCCCAAGCAGAATTAGTAGCAGTAGTTGATACAAAAGAAGACAGTTTAACTCTAACTCAACAAAAATTTAATCTCGATCCCAATCAAGTAGTTTTTGCGACGAGTTGGGAACAAATCAAGGATTTACCCAACCTGGATGCAGTAGTAGTGGCGACCCCAGCTTCTACCCATTACCCCCTGATTTTAGATGCGTTAAACTCCCACTATCATGTCTTAGCGGAAAAACCTCTAACCCTCGACCCCCAAGAATGTCTAGAATTGACTCAATTAGCAGCATCTCAAGGATTGCAACTTTTAGTAGATCATACTTACCTATTTAATGCTGTAGTTAATCGAGGTAAAGAAGTTATTGAAGACCATCAACTAGGGGAATTACGCTATGGTTATGCTACTCGCACCCATTTAAGTCCAGTACGTCAGGATGTAGATGCACTTTGGGATTTAGCCATCCACGATATCGCTATTTTTAACCACTGGTTAGGACAAACTCCCTCCCAAGTACAAGCAAGGGGTCAAGTTTGGTTGCAACCAGAAAAAACTATGACTATCTCATCTCAGACTGGTTTAGCAGATGTAGTTTGGTTAACCCTATACTATCCCGATGGTTTTCAGGCACATATTCATCTAGCTTGGCTCAATCCTGATAAACAAAGGAGACTATGTGTAGTAGGAAGTAAGGGTACTTTAATCTTTAATGAAATGGCGACCAATGCACCTTTGACTTTACAACAAGGTTATTTTGAAACAGCAGGAGAGAAATTTATTCCTGTGGGACAATCCCGTAAAGTTATTGAAGTTGAACCCGTTGAACCTTTAGGTACTGTTTGCGATCGCTTTATCCAAAATATTCTTAATAATAGCAGCGATCGGTTTTCTTCAGGTGGGACAGGTGCAGAATTAGTGAAGATTCTTCGGGCTTTAACGACTTCTATGGAACAATCAGGAAGTACTATTGAAATTTAACCCAAGGATGAAGGATGAAGGATGAGGAAGAGAGATCGAAAATAGATATTAATTGTAAAGAAATTTGTCATTACCCTAGCTCTTCACGCTACGTCACCCCCTATCTTGAAAGATACGTAGAACAAAAGAAACAAAAACATCATGTATAGTATTGGAGAATACGCTCGAATCGCCCAAGTTTCTAAGCGATTGTTGCGTTACTACGATGAGATTGGTCTGTTTCAACCCGTCAAAATCGATCCTGAAAGCGGGCATCGCTACTATAGCGCGAGTCAATTGCCAGAACTCAACCGCATCTTAGCACTAAAAGATTTAGGGTTATCATTAAATCAAATTCAAAGGTTTGTGCGAGACGATATTTCCCCCGCAGAAATTCAGGGGATGTTGTCCTTAAAAAAAGCGGAGTTAGAACAACAGGTATTAGGCGAACTCCAACGCATTCGCACCATTGAATCCCGTCTCAAACAAATCCAAGATCGGGATAATCTAGTTCGCGATGTGATAGTCAAACAAGTTCCCCAACAAAGGTTTATTGGAGCGCGCAAAGTTTTGTCCCAATCAGATTCTCCAGATGATTTCTTTTGGTCTGTGGTAAACGCCCTGACTCAAGGAAATCGAGCCAATAACGGACAGATGACGATAGTGTTTCACGAAGATGGCATAGAAAGTGACTACATTGACATGGAGCTAGGAAAATCCCTAGATCGAACCAGTCGTCTATCTCTGACTATTAATAATGGCATAACTTTGACAGATAAGTTTCTTCCCTCGGCAACGATGGCGACCTTTGTACCCCAGACGACTGATTGTTCCAAGCTTTTAGGTTATAATGCGATCGCTGAATGGGTAGAAGCTAATCACTACGATTTAGCTGGTGCAGTACGGCTAGTATTTCTGGAATTGCCCAAGCAGCCAGGAGATGATGACTACATCATGGAAATTCAGTTCCCTGTTCGCAAGCGTGAAGTAGCTCTGAACCTGCGATCGCTAAATTAAATTTGAAATTAGCCAAAAAATTGTTTGACAATCAGGAGTATCGATATGATTTCTCGCAGCAATAAGCTTGAGACAGATAAAAAAACTTTACTTTCTACACTATGGATATTCGTACTGTTTAACCTGATTTTTCGGGATATTCATGAGTTTTTTCGAGCGGGAGTTTTAGAAGAAATAATTACAGGAGTCGTCAATGGGACTCAAGTGACTGAAGAAGTCATGCTGATAGGGGCAATTATGGTAGAAATTCCCATAGTTATGGTTCTTCTATCTCGAATCTTAAATTACAGAATTAACCGTTGGGCAAACATTATTATCGGTGCAATAATGATCGCCTTAGTTATCGGTATGGGACAAAAGGATCTCGATGATCGCTTCTTTGCCACAGTTGAAGTAATTGCTCTGTCAGTAATTGTCTGGCTAGCTTGGAAGTGGCGGGAATACATTGATGGTGAGAGAGGCTAAAAAACATTTATCATTTGTCGTTTGGAGAAATTCAATAACAGGAGATAACCATGACTACTTCCACTAAATTTTGGGACAAGATTGCCGATAAATATTCAAAACAACCCATTGCTGATGAGGCATCGTATCAAAAAAAATTGCAAGTTACCCAGGGTTACTTTAAGCCTGATATGTCAGTACTGGAGTTTGGGTGCGGTACGGGATCCACAGCGATTATTCACGCACCTTATGTTAAACATATTCGGGCGTTCGATATCTCATCGGCAATGATTAAAATTGCCCAAGATAAAGCGAAAGCTCAAAATATTGATAATGTCACTTTTGAACAATTAACTATCGAAGAATTAGAAGCAGAAGACTGTAGCTATGATGCGGTGTTGGGACTGAGTATTTTACATTTACTAGAAAATAAAGAACAGGCGATCGCCAAAGTCTATAAAATGCTCAAACCAGGGGGAATTTTTGTTACCAGTACTGCCTGTATGGGAGATGCTATGGGTTGGTTTAAACTTATCGCACCGATTGGCAAGGCTTTAGGCTTCTTTCCTTTAGTCAGGGTATTTACCGCACAACATTTAATTGACAGTCTGACTGATGCTGGTTTTGCGATTGACTATCAATGGCAGCCAAGCAAAGATAAAGCAATATTTATCGTAGCAAAGAAGCCTAAGTAGGAAATATAAAATGAAAAGAGTCGCTGTATTTGGTAACGCTGGAGGTGGCAAGTCAACTCTTAGCAAGGGTCTGGCGGAAATAACTGGTTTGCCTTTAATTGCATTAGACCTCGTTCAATATAAATCAGGAGGGGAAAAAGTTTCTGACCAAGAGTATAAAACTGCCCATGACGAAATATTGCAACAAGACTGTTGGATTATTGATGGATTTGGTTCGTTAGATACAGTATGGGAAAGATTAGAAGTAGCAGATACTTTAGTCTATATCGATTTGCCAGTTCTTCAGCACTATTTTTGGGTCACCAAAAGATTTATAAAAGGTTTTTGGGTAGCACCAGAAGGCTATCCTGAAAATAGTCCGTTATTACGAAGTACCTTAAATGCCTATTACATAGTTTGGCTATGCCATCAAAAGCTTACGCCTAAATATCGAGAGTATGTTAAAAAGGCAAAGGCAATCAAACAAGTGTTCCATCTTCAATCTACTAGAGATTTAGAGGAGTTTTTGCGATCGCTTACAATGGCATCCGAGTCAAGATAAAGCAATTGCTTTAAATAAAAACGGTATTATTTTGGTTATTTTCGCGCCTAATTATCTTGATAAGGAGTCACTAACCGTAAGCACCATGAGGTAAAAATCCTAATAAACGTTTTAGACGAGGGCTAGCATTTTGATAACAATGTTCGGGCATTTGATAATTCATAAAAGGACTTACCAAAAACCTAGTCAAAGTCATCCATTTTGACTGGTAAGTCAAGTTCTAGTGCTTTCGGACTACGTTATTGGCAAGCGTTAAAGTTCTTACCTTGGGGTGCGTGGCAAGCTCCAAGCTCTAAAAGCGAATGATTAAACAGGTTCAGGGTTTTAAAAATATCAGTGTCATTCGCAAAGTACCGACCAATAACATGAACGATGCCAACTTTACTCAATTTAATTGAAGACAGACTGAAATATGTCAAATTTTGTACTTGTAATCGATAGAGAGAAAACACCACTAAAACCAACTCATCCAGCTAAGGCTCGAAAATTGCTTAACGCAGGTTTAGCCTTGGTTTATCGTCGTTATCCCTTCACGATTATTCTTAAAAGGAAAATAAATAATGTTAATCCAAATAAACTCCAGTTAAAACTCGATCCAGGAGCTAAAACCACAGGGATAAGTTTGCTGAATAACGATCTAGTTATATTCGGCGCAGAACTGACCCATCGAGTCGAACAAATTAAACTTAGACTTCTTGATAGAAGGGCTATTCGTCGTTCTCGTCGTAATCGCAAAACCCGTTATCGGCAACCTAGATTTCTCAATAGAACTAGAAAAAAAGGATGGTTAGCCCCAAGCTTAGAACATCGAGTTCTGACTACCATGACCTGGGTTAAGCGATTAATCAAGCTTTGTCCTATTGGTTCTGTAGCGACCGAACTGGTTAGATTTGACACGCAAAAAATGCAGAATCCTGAAATATCAGGAATAGCGTATCAGCAAGGAACTCTATATCAGTACGAGGTTCGAGAGTATTTACTTGAGAAATGGAATAGAACTTGTGCCTATTGTGGAACAAAAGATGTCCCACTAGAAGTTGAGCATATTGTTCCCAAAAGTCGTGCAGGAACAAATAGAGTGTCAAACCTCTGTATCGCTTGTGTATCTTGTAACCAAGCTAAATCTAATCAAGACATTAAAGACTTTCTAGCCGAGAAACCAGATTTACTTAAGGGAATACTAGCTCAAGCAAAAGCACCTCTTTCTGATGCTGCTGCTGTAAATTCTACTCGCTGGAAACTAAGTACCTAAGCAAAATTAATTGTATATTTTGTCCCAAAATCTTTTAAAACGTTTTCCACATACTCAACTAAATTTTTCCAACTCAAATATGCTTCTTTTTCAATCCACTCATATTTCATAAATCTCCA
>JASJCP010000144.1 GCA_030065935.1 Xenococcaceae cyanobacterium MO_167.B27 | reverse complement strand
TAACTTATCACGCTCGTTTTCATCCGTGGAAAGGGGGCTTATATATACAATATTTATCCCATAAGCACCGACAACTTGACAATCAAAAAAGCCCCCTTCCACCCCTGAACGAAGCAGGTATTCCCACTCGCACTATAATTACTAATCTCGTTAGCTTTAATCTTAAATAACTCACGATGAGTTCCTTTAAAATGGTTATAGTCATAATTAATTAAGAGGTTACTCAAAAAATCTCCCTGAACAGTATGTTGTGCAGTCACTCCCACAAAGCGAAACCCCTGAGATCTCCTCTCAATCACATCGGGAATGGGCAATCTAGCCTCACATCCACCATAAGTCCAAACACAATCCCCCACTAAGGTAAGTTTTAAAGGATGAGCCAAGGCTTTAGGAGACAGCTTTCTCTCTCGGTAAACTCTTCCTTTTCCGTCAAATTCCAGCGCGTGAAAGGGACAAGTAATCGTATCTCGCTCCGCACAAACCCAACCTTCTGATAGAGGTGCTTGCATATGGGGACAAATGTTATCCAGAGCAAAAACTTCTCCACGTGAATTTTGCCATAAAACGTAGTCTCGCCCATTCAGCGTAATTTTGTTGGGTTGATTCACCCTCAATATTGACTTGTGAGCAATTAACCAAGGAGTCCCAGGTAAAATAGGATTCATTTTTCGTTTAGTACTTGTCATTTCTGATGAGTCGGTTTAAAAACTAAATCATCCAGTTCCGAGTAATCAGGTAGAGTGGTATCTATAGGTTTTCCATTACGTAAGACTATTCTATTATGTTGCGATCGCGATAACAATTCACTAAAGTAACGACCAGGAAAAATAATTAAATCTGCTGGTATATCCTGAGCAATTATCCCACTATCGTTTAACCCCATAATCTCTCCAGGGATTTTAGTAAAGCTATCAATCCAATTACTATAAGGAGTATCAAGGTGAGCAATTCTTACAGCTTGTTCCAAGACTTCTAACATATCAAGATCCCCAAAGCCATAAAAAGGATCGCGAGTATTATCACTAGCAAAAGCTACAGGAATACCTTTTTGTTTCAACTCGTGTACCCTGGTAACTCCGCGCCAAATAGGAGTGAGATAACTTTCTGTTTGTCGGTCTTGCAGATAAAGATTACACATCGGTAAACTAACCACTGCAATTCCTGCTTCTTTAACTAATTCCAGAGTTTTATTCACCACTTCTGCTGATTGTACCGCCAGACTACAACAATGTCCGCAGAGTATCTTTCCTGTAAAGTTATTTCTGATAGCTGCTGCTGCAATTTTTTGTAAGCCAATAGACTCCACATCACCATTTTCGTCTGTGTGTAAGTCTAAATCTAGGTTTCTGGCTTTAGCAATCTTAAATAGATGGTCTAACTGAGAATCTAAATCTGGGTTTATATAAACAACACCCCCCAGAATACCACCTACTTTCTCTATCTTACCAGCTAAATTGCCCCCTTCCTCAGTTTGATAGTAATCTATGGTCACTAAACTAACAGCTTGTAGAGTAATTTTATCTTGCCATTGCTGTTGTAAATCCTGAAAAACTCTGAGGCTAATATCTGGTTGTTCTCCATAAGAATCGAGATGAGTACGTATTGCTTTTGTTCCATGAGCATAAGCACATTTTAGACTAAATTCCATACGACTAAATACATCTTGTGCTTGCCAATATTTTTCCCCATCAGCAATAGCTGTATCTAAAGCCATTTTAAAAGTTCCTTCAAGATTTGGCGATCTTTCCCAAATATGACCTTTATCCAAATGAGTATGCAAATCTATAAAGCAAGGTAAGACAATTCGCTGTTGTAAGTTTATAGCAAAATCAGGATTGATATTAACAGAATCACTCGGAACTATTTGGATAATTTTGCCCTTTTTTATTTCTATATCTGCTAAAACTAATCCCTCTCTAGTTACTCTAGTAAAATTTGCTGAATTTATTAAACTTATTGGTAGATTACTATGAGTGAGCCAGTAATAATCTAATTTACTAATATGGTTTTTGATGGGCTGGAACATGATATTTTCAAGTTTAAAGCTAATAATTTGTATTTTTGATAAATTTTAGCTTCGCAATAGACAAATCCTATAATATATTATTAAGTACTTTAATAATTAACTTTTTGTGATCTCAATCGCTGTGGCAACAAACTTAGATTTATTCTTAATAAGAAACAAGCCTAATTTAATAAAATTGTCAGAATGTTAATCGAGTATTTATTTAGCAATCCGATTTTTTTCTTGCAGGTCGTTGCGATCCTTATAATCTCCATCTGTCTCCACGAACTAGGTCACGGTATAGCTGCTATTTCCCAAGGAGATAATACCCCCATAGAAAAAGGTCACATGACTCTCAACCCTATAGTTCACATGGGAGTTCATTCAATAATTTTTCTAGTATTAGTTGGTATGGCTTGGGGTGCAATGCCTGTTAACCCTGATCGCTTTAAAAATCCTAAATGGGGTAGTATTCTCGTTGCTGCTGCTGGTCCTTTAACTAACTTTGCCCTAGGGATTTTGGCAATTTTCTGGATTAAACTATCTTTGCAAACTTCTCTAGGAGAGATAATCAGTGTCCAATTCTTTTCCTTAATTGCCTTGTTCAACTTTGCTCTGGGAATGTTTAACTTATTACCTATTCCTCCTCTAGATGGCTTTGGCATAGCTAGTGAGTTATATCCTCCAATGAAATCTATTGCTCGCTCTCAGGTAGGATTAGCTATTTTTATGATCTTATTTATCAGTGGTGCTGGTAGGGTCTTTTTCGACTTATCAGCAAAGTTGACAGGATTCCTCATTTCTCTCTAGACATGGGTGGGGGGATACTGGGGAGAGTCGGGAGACTAGGGGACTGGGGAATTGGGGAATTGGGGAATTGGGGCACCGAAGGAGACTTCATTACAAAACCGATCTATTTTGGGTTCAATACCTAGATATATTAAGTCTCCTCCCGGGGGAATTGGGGAATTGGGGAATTGGGGAGACTGGTGAGAGTCGGGGAGTGAGAGAAATACTGGTAGATGATAACTGATAACTGATAACTGATAACTGATTCATCCTTCATCCCTCATCCTTCAGCATTGCTACTTAAAGATTGCGCTATGTTATAGACATAGTCAATAAAAGGAGATAAGTCATGGTGTGGCGTGGTTCAATAGATGTTAAAGATCGTATTTTTGCAGCCTTGGTCTATTCTATTCCCTTATATTACAGCCTTTCTTTCGGTCAGTTCGTCATCAATTACCTACCTCAACCTTTAGTAGTATTGATCCAATTATTTTTAACCCCTTTAACAATCATATATGGCATTATCCCCTTTGCAGACTTTGTGATCTTTTTCGCCCTCTTTCTCTTGGTAGTAAGAAATGAGAGCATTAAGCACTTTGTCAGATTTAACACTATGCAAGCATTATTAATCGACATTGCCTTGGTTTTACTGAATATGGGATTGGGAATTTTAGGTTTGGGTATAATAACTACTACATTAGGTTCATTAGTGTTTATTTTCACTCTAGCGGTTTGCATCTATAGCATTGTTCAATGTTCTTTGGGGAAATATCCAGAAATTCCATCTATTTCACAAGCAGTTTATTCCCAAGTTCCTTAAGCTGTTACATAATTTGATAAGCTACCAATTCCTTCAATTTCCACGGTTACGCGATCGCCAATAACTAAAGAGCCAATTCCTTCAGGAGTACCAGTTAAAATTACATCTCCTGGGTTAAGGGTCATAATTTGGGAGATGTAGGAAACAAGCTCTTCAGGAGAAAAGACCATCTCACTGATGGATGCACATTGGCTAGGTTTCTCATTTTCGTTGATAAAAGTCTTTAATTGAGCTTCTGGGTCTAATTCTCGGATAATCCAAGGGCCAAGAGGGCAAAAAGTATCAAATCCTTTGGCTCTTGTCCACTGAATGTCTTTTTTTTGTAAATCCCTAGCTGTAATATCATTAGCGATGGTGTAACCCCAAATTACTTTACTAGCTGCTTCTGGAGAAACATCTTTACAGCGATCACCTATAATTACAGCTAACTCCCCTTCATAGTCTATCCTGTAACTTTGTTTCGGATATTTAATCGCTGCTTCATCACCAATAACAGTGGTAGGAGGCTTTAGAAATAGGAGGGGTTCACGAGGAACAGAAGTCCCCATCTCTACAGCGTGTTTTAAATAGTTTTTGCCTACTGCTATAATCTTGGAAGGAGCGCAGGGAGCAAGTAAACTGTAGGCATCAGGTTGAAGTTTAATATTAGTTATTCGTCCTCCCAACCAAGGGGGAGCATCTAAAATCCCTACACTTCTATCTAGTTGTAGCAAGCCGTAATAGACTTGCTCTTGATTAGTCTTAACTCGAACATAGCGTTGTGCCATCGTAAAAACATTAAAGCAAAAAACTAGCTATACATATTTGATTAACAGTAACTTAATCAAACTTACACTACAATCTACACCAATTTTTATAATCTTTTTATCATCATAATTGTCACAATGGTAGTATAATAGTAAATCCTTGCTTATAGGTATTAATCTAGTTAACCTAATAAGCCACATTGTCCACAAGGAGCAACTAAGCCATGAACAGATACTACGAAATGATGTATATTCTGCGTCCTGATTTGTCTGAAGAACAGGTCACAGAAGCAATAAACAAATATCAAACATTCTTGAGCGATAATGGTGAGACAGATATCGCTATTAAAAATCTAGGCAAAAAAAGATTAGCCTATCCCATCAAAAAATATTTAGATGGTATCTATATCCAAATGAATTGGCAAGGTAGCGGAAAAGCTAATGCTTCCCTAGAAAGAGCTATGCGCCTAGGTGAAGAGGTAATTCGCTATCTAACTTTAAAACTAGACAAAGGTCCTGTAGTTATAGAAGAAGAATCATCGGAAACTGTAGCAACTGAAGTAGAGGTTGAAGCCTAGATTGGATTGTTATAAGTAGTCGGTGGATCCGTTAAGAGCGATAGTTGAGAAGCGGGAATAGGGAATAGGGAATAGGGAATAGGGAGAGGAGGGGTGCGCTTTCAGGTGTATGTTTTTAATTTTCAATGATTTCTGCTATCCTCGAATGGCGAGAATTTGTAGCTCATCTCCTACTTTAAGTATTCCTGTATTTTGGGGAATCATATTTTCCCCAAACATAACTCCCTGCTCCCCAAATTGACGGAAAGTTCCGAGAGTTCTTAAAGGTTCTTTGAATTGGTTAACATCTCCTTTTTGTTGATCTAATGTAGTGATAATGCAACGACTACAGGGTTTTGCCACAGCAAATTTAATCTCTCCTACCTGAACTAACTTCCAGTTATCTTCATCGAAGGGTATCTCAGTTTCTACTACAATATTAGGTCGAAAACGATTCATGGGAACCCTTGGTTTCGCGCTTTGATAAGTTTCTGTAATACGGCGATTTAATTCTTGAAGGGAAGCTGTTGTAGTTAATACGAAAGGATAACCATCCGCCAAACTGACGGGAGTTGGGTCAGTAGTAATTTTAGAATGAACAGGGCGAATATATTGGGGAGATTGACGCACTAGACGACATTGTTTTTCTGGAGTGAGTTCTAATACTTGGTGAAACCACTCTGCTAGTTCATCTCCCTGGTCGAGCGCCAGAGTGCGATCACCCCATATTTCTACTTCTATTTTCTCTCCTTCTAGAGTTGGAGTAAAAGTAATTGGTTCAATACTATTGTCTTGTAAAGATAGAGTTATAGTATCTTCAGCAATTGCAACTTGAACTTTAGCTAATTGAGGGAATTGTCTTTGGGTCAAAAATTTTCCTCTCTTGCTAATTACCATCAGTTCTCGATCCCATAAAAAACCCTTCAAGGTTACTTCTGCTTGTTGCAGTTTAATTCCTTGACAGGATTTTATAGGATAAATCCACAGTTCAGAGACAATCATAGATTTAGCTAAAGCTCACAGATAACAACTATTGATGATTATTGATCTTGCTTTGATAACCTTTTAGATTGGAAGATTAGTAACACAATCTAAATTACTAGTGGTTACAAAAATAAGGTTACTCTAGAGATTTGTAGAGCAAAATTCATAATTTGTCCACTTGGTTAACAAATCTCCCATTGACGAAGTCCAAGCAGACTCCGCCGTCTCAGGGCGGAGTACCTTCGACCTTAACATTATTTAATATCTTGTGCAGCTAAAAAATCTGCAATGCGCAAAATTGATAACTCTTGGTAAGGCGCAGCAATAATTTGTACTCCCAAGGGTAATCTATTAGATTCCTTGATGGGAATAGATAATACAGGTAATCCGATAAATGAGAGCGGTTGGGTAAAACGACCTAAATTGGGACGAACCAACATTTCTACTCCTGCAATTGTCATGGTTTCTTGACCTAACTTGGGAGCAACACAAGGAGTAGTAGGAGCAAGAATAATATCCACTTGTTGAAAAATCTCTTGTACTTGACGACGATACCAACTGCGGAATTTTTGCGCTTGGGCGTACCAAGAAGCAGGAATTAATGCTCCAGCTAAAAAGCGATCACGTGTTGCTGGGTCAAAGTCTTGAGGACGAGACTGTAACTTCTCAAGATGTAAGTTAGCTCCTTCTACTGCGGTAATTATATAGGCTGCTGCTCTGGCTCGGTGGCTTTGGGGAATGGCGATCGATTTAGTAACATTGAGAGTTTTAGCAACGTTGGCTACTGCTTCCTTGACTTCTGGGGTTGAGCCTTCAGCAAAATAACCATCTGCTACAGCAATGCGTAAATCTGTAATATCATTTCCTAGGACTGAGAAATTAGACTCGGGTGGTTTCTTAGTGGAAACAGGGTCTTGAGGATCGTATCCTTGTAAAACAGCAAATAGCTTAACTAGATCCCGCACTGAATTGGTAAAAGCTCCAACATGATCCAAACTACTAGAGAGTAAAAATGCGCCCTTACGAGATAAACGACCATAAGTTGGTTTTAAGCCATATACGCCACATAAAGCGGATGGAACACGAACTGAACCATTAGTATCAGAACCAAGGGTAAAAGGAACTAATTTGGCTGATACTGCTGCTGCTGAACCTCCAGAAGAACCCCCCGATATCCGAGTAGAATCATAAGGGTTGGGTGTCGCACCATAATGACTATTTTCTGTCACGAAGCCATAGGCATATTCATCCATGTTTAATGCTCCTACTAAAATTGCTCCTGCTTGGCATAGCTTAGTAATAGCGGTAGCATCTTGTTGGGCTGGAGGATATTCTCGGTTGATGGCTGAACCAGCTATAGTAGTTATTCCTGCAATATCAAAGAGGTTCTTCACCCCAAAAGGAACTCCTGCTAGAAGTCCTGGGTCATTACCAACAGCTACCTTATTATCTATCTGTTTGGCTTGTGCTAAAGCTCTTTCGGCTGTAATAGCAGTAAAACAGTTGAGTTCTGGATTACGGTTGTGAATATCCTTGAGAGTTGCTTCAATAACACTTTGTGCTGATATTTTGCCACTGCGAATTTGTGCAGCTAATTCTGTAGCATCTTGATATTGCTGACTCATGGCTCAAAGATTGGTGCAATTTCTGTATCTTCAGGTAATTCAAACTCCATTACTAAAGATGCGATGTTGGCTATAGCAACAAAATTATTGGTCACTTCTGGTAAATATTCCCCAGTGTGGTCTAAATTCATTAACTTTGCTGTTTGTTCTACGTATTCTTTCCAGTTTGGTTTTGGTTGTTCCATTAGTAAGATCCACTCTGGTGATGATAATTGTCAGATTGTTAAGATTTGAAAAAAAACTATTGAGTCTCAATGACAATTAAACTCGATAAATTTCAATTTATTCTGTTAATATTAATCGGTTTTTTCTTGACGATTGTGATTTCTATTCCCTTTCGAATAGCGATCGCCCGTATGCAAGTTACTCAACCTCAACTTATTTTCGTTCTGGGAGGGGACCACACAAGAGAAATTTTCGCTGCTCAATTTGCCCAGAAAGCCCCTAATTTACCGATTTGGATTTCTTCTGGTAGCAAAGATGAAAAACTTTTTAAAACCTTTGCCCAAGCTTCCGTTAAACGAGAAAGATTATATATAGACCGTCGTGCTAATGATACTGTTACTAACTTTACTAGCTTGGTTAAAGACTTTCAAAAGCAAAAAATCCGCCATCTTTATCTAATTACTTCGGATTATCATATGTTGCGAGCTTCTGCTATTGCTACAGTAGTGTTGGGTAGTAGAGGTATCGCATTTACTTCTATTAGTGTTCCTGGTACAAGACCCCAAGAATCTCAACTTCGAGTCTATAGAGATACAGCAAGAGCCTTAGTTTGGATTGTTACAGGGTTTACAGGATCTAGCCTCAAAAAACATTTAGCAATGAAAAAATAATATATTTTGCAAATATAGTTGACTTTCTAGGGTCAAATAACCTGTAATATTTTAATGTTCAGTACCTATGTTCTGAGAAAGACCCCTAGAAATAATTATGGAAACTTTAACTCCAGCACAACAAGAATTATTTGACTGGCTAGTTGAGTATATTCGCACAACTCAACACGCACCCTCTATTAGACAAATGATGAAAGCGATGAATTTGAAGTCGCCAGCACCAGTACAAAGTCGTTTAGAAAGATTGCGGAATAAAGGATACATCGACTGGACAGACGGAAAAGCTCGTACCTTGAGGATTTTACGTCAACCAGAAACAGGTTTACAGATTTTAGGCGCGATCGCAGCAGGGGGACTAGTTGAACCCTTTACTGAAGACAAAAATCGACTTGATTTGAGTAACTTGTTTGCTCAAAGCGATCATTATGTGTTGCGGGTAACAGGAGACAGCATGATTGAAGATTCTATTGTAGAGGGAGATTTAGCGATCATGCGATCGGTTGAATCTGTTGATAATGCTAAAAGTGGGGATATCGTCGCTGCAAGAGTTCCTGGCTATGGTACAACTCTCAAGCGATTTTATCGCACTCAAAATACAATCACCCTGAAACCAGCCAATGTTAAATACGAACCCATTGAAGTACAAGCTAATTCAATAGAAGTTCAAGGAATTCTGGTTGGGATCTGGCGAGATGTAGCTAGTATTGACCCAATCCGCGCCATGAATTGAGGCTGATTCAGGGACAAAGAGCGTAGATTCGGACTAAGCCCGTCTGAAATCTACAACAAACGAAGTTGAGAGCCTATGGGTTTCAACCATAGGATGAAAACAAGCAAGGGATTTTAATCCCCTGGTTCTTCACTCTACAAAACATGATATGATTTTGTAGAGGAGGCTAAGAAGGTATGCTCAACTTGTCTTACGAATTTAAGCTAAAGCCAACGCAGGAGCAAGTTCTTGAGATTGAACATATTTTAACTGTTTGCCGTAAAGTCTGGAATTATGCTCTAAGAAGTCGGAAAGACTGGCTTAAATCTCGGAAGTCACCAGTTAATGCTTGTTCAATTGTCTCCGAATATATTATGTCTCCCGATGAGCCATACCCAAATTATGCTAAGCAGTGCAAAGCTCTGACTGAAGCCAAAAAAATATTTGGCTCACTCAAGACAGTTAATGCTCAAGTTTTGCAGCAGGTATTGAGACGACTAGAGACAGCTTTTTTAGATATGCAAAGAAAGCAAATGGGTTTTCCCAGGTTTAAAAACCAATATAGGATGCGCTCATTTGTATTTCCTCAAATGCTCAAAAACTGTCTTTCTGGCAATAGAATCAAGTTGCCTCAGCTTGGATGGGTAGAGTTTATTAAGTCGAGAGATATTGCAAATGGCTTTGAAATTAAACAAGTTCGGATTGTAAGAAAAGCGTCAGGCTATTTTGTCATAATGTCTTTACAGTGTGATATATCAGTCCCTGACCCTATACCTTCTGGACATCCTTTAGGAATAGATTTGAACTTAGCTAATTTTTTGGCAACCAGCGACGGGGAAATAATTGCTAGACCAAGGTTTTTGGGTTTACTGTCCCGCAAGATTAAATTACTGCAACGCAGATTAAAACACAAGAAAAAAAACTCTAACAATCGTCGTAAGCTGAACCAAAAGATAGCTAGACTTCACCAACAAGTTTCTGACATCAAAAAAGATTGGCATTACAAGCTAGCTCATCGCCTTTGTGACTCTGCTGGTATGATTTTTGCCGAAGATATCAACTTTAAAGCTTGGGCAAAAGGTATGTTTAGGAAACATACACTTGACGCAAGTTTTGGTCAATTCCTTTCAATCTTGCAATGGGTAGCATGGCGTAGAGGTGTATTTTTCGCCAAAGTAAATAAAGATTATACTTCTCAGCAATGCCCAGAGTGTGGGACTCATACAGGAAAAAAAGAGTTGGATGAGAGAATTCACTTATGTCCTGCTTGTAATTACACCTGTAATCGAGATATAGCAGCAGCCCAAGTAGTCAGAAACCGTGGAGTCTCTGCGGTCGGGCAGATCGTGGAACAAATTGCCTTTGGAGGCGTACTGACGGGGGCAATAGCCTAGTTAAGTGCCTGTGAGAAAGGAAGGAAACGGAGCGACGCGGTTTTTAACCCGTCGCGAAGCAACCACAAGAATCCAGCGTCATTTATGCGCTGGAGTGTCAATCTCCCTTTAACTTAAATTGTGGCTCTTTGCCGTCTTGGTAGTTGCAGACAATATTGCCTCTGTCACCAGGAGTGAATACAAAGATATGATTACCAGCAAAGCTACCCATGCACTCGCTTCCTGCTCCACCATAGATATTCTCTTTACTATCTCCTCCCATCAGCCCATCAACTTTTTTTAATGGGTTATTTTTTGAATTGATTTTTTTGATAGCAGTAGATAATTCTAATTTATCAAAAACAATGCTATTGATTGAAAATACAAAATTATATCCCCAAAAATTATTGAGAATGACTAACGAGTTTACGTTTTTTGAAGCTCCAGTATTTTTATTGACAATGCTGTATCATTAATAATGATTAATTTGGGATATTCTGTTTAATTTTGAAATTTTTACTGTTGTTAACATTGCTTAGAATCAGCTTTGATAAAGATTATAGGCAATTTACAAGTGGCGATCGCATCATAAATTTAACTAAACTTAATTTTTGCTTATTGACTAAGCATAATTACTTAGGTTGACAAAATCTTAGATGTAGTTATAATACAAAGTCTTCCAATCTCCTCGTCCTCCATCAAGTTGATTTTTTGTTGACAACAATCTGTTAGTAATTACGCTCTTTATAATTACCCTCTTTACTAATTTTTCTATAGGATTAATAACTAATACTTAGTAATTACGCTCTTCCTCAATCCCTATTCCCCAATCCCTATGTCATTATCTCCCAGTCTTCAAGCGAGATTATCTCAACCCTTAAAAATAGGTTCTGTAACCCTGAAAAGTCGGGTATTACAATCTCCCTTATCAGGAGTCACTGATTTAGTATTTCGCAGGTTGGTTAGAAGATACGCACCACAATCGATGATCTATACAGAGATGGTAAGTGCCAAAGAGATTTATCATTTACCAGAATTACCGAAGATCATGGAAATTGACCCCAACGAACAACCAATCAGTATTCAATTATTCGATTGTCGTCCAGATTTTATGGCAGAAGCAGCCCAAAAAGCGGTTGCTGAAGGGGCACAAACTATTGATATAAATATGGGTTGTCCTGTTAATAAAATTACTAAAAAAGGTGGAGGTTCTTCTCTATTGCGCCAACCCCAAGTAGCTGAAGCGATCGTTAAAACAGTAGTGGAAGCTGTAGATGTACCTGTTACTGTCAAAACCCGTATCGGTTGGAATGACGCAGAAATAAACATTATCGACTTTGCGAGTCGTATGGAAAATGCAGGAGCAAAAATGCTAACTCTCCACGCTCGTACTCGCGCCCAAGGATACAATGGGCAAGCTCGCTGGGAATGGATCAAAAAAGTAAAAGAAACTTTGGCAATTCCAGTGATCGCTAATGGAGATATCTTCTCTACAGAAGCAGCTATTAAATGTCTAGAGCAAACTGGGGCAGACGGGGTCATGTGTTCTAGAGGTAGTCTGGGTTATCCGTTTCTGGTAGGAGAAATCGATCATTTTCTTTCAACAGGTTCTTTATTAGCTTCTCCCACCATTCCAGAAAAATTACAATGCGCCAAAGAACATCTACAAGGCTTGTGGGAATATAAAGGACAAAAAGGCATTGTGCAATCACGCAAACATCTGGCTTGGTATTGTAAAGGTTTTAATGGTGCAGCAGAATTAAGAGATCGATTAACCCATATTGAAAGCTTAGAACAGGGTTTAGGAATTTTAGAAGAGGCGGTGCGCGACAGCGCAACAGCTTCGCTGGTCGCTAAAAATAGGGAAAAAAATTAAGCCAAACTAGATTTTTTGTCACAATTTTCAGCGCACCGTGTTATGATAGTTATCGCTGAATAAGCAACCTAATTTTTGATTAAGGCTTATTCGTTTCGGGGCGTAGCGCAGCTTGGTAGCGTACCACTTTGGGGTAGTGGGGGTCGTGGGTTCAAATCCCGCCGCTCCGATTAATCTGAAACCTTCTCTCTGAGAGGGTTGTAGCGATTAAAAGTTAATTGGGTTATTGGGTTATGAAACTTCATTTATAGTTTAGACCCAATTTAGACCCAATTTTACCTTCTTTACATAACCCTCTTTTGTTAGTCTGGTAAAACCCTTGCCATTTCTAAATTCTGAAACTCTTGTAATGACTGCAATCGCGTTTATTATTTTCTAATAAGAATTAAGATTTTTGATTATTCACTCACAAAATAGACTTTATGTAACATTTGAACTTGCACAGAAGTTCTTCACAATCTTGATCTAATTTTTGAGTAGAGCTAATTAGGAGAAATAAACTTGACCGTTCAGTTATCCCAGCCTGACTTCCAAAGGCTGACTCGCATTGTTCAGCAGTTACCCGATTTTGCCAATGTGCGCGATCGCCAACGCTTAGTTGCAGGTGCATTAGAAGGTGTAGCACAAGCAGATGTTATCCTAGCGCGGCTAAGTTTGGATGGTACGCCGATGGGGGTTTCAGTGGAAGTAGTGCGCTTTTTATCACAATTTGGACAGGTTGCTTATGGCAAAGAAGCTCTGGGAGTCTTCCTTAACTACATTCAGCCCTTCACTGGTGATGAAGACTCAGAGTTTATCATGGGTCTATTTGAGAACTACCCCCTCGATACTCCGGTCAGTCCGACGCGCCTGATTGATCGCTGGCGGGGAACAACCAGTGTCGCTGAGATACAGGAAAAGATTATTGGTGAAGATACCCTACGCCACGTTTACATTTTAGACTTAGCTCTTGAGGCAGCTAAAGCCGTAGTTCATTTGCGTGTCCCGAAGTCAGGAGGAAAAAAATCCTTGGGGACAGGTTTTATGATTGCATCTGATCTATTGATGACCAACAATCACGTCATCGCTAGCAGGGAGCAAGCCGAAAAGACTGAATATAGCTTCAATTACCAACTTGACATAAATGGCAAAGTATGTTATAGCTTATCGTCTCAGGCACTACCAGGTGGTTTATTTTACACAAATTCCGATCTAGATTACACAGTTGTGTCATTGAAAGATATACCTCCTTTTGGCAGTCCCCTGACCCTCAAGAGAATGCAAATGCGCCGAGATGACCGCGTAGCAATTATTCAGCATCCCGGTGGACATCTGAAGAAGATCTCGATGCAGAATAACTTTGTTGCCTACGCTGACGCACAAGTGGTGCAATATACGACCAGCACGCTACCCGGTTCGTCAGGATCGCCAGTGTTTAACGATATCTTTGAGGTAGTTGCCATTCACCACAGCGGAGGGATGTTGACTGAACCTGATTCTAGGCGACGTTATTTACGCAATGCAGGCACGAGTATGATTGCTGTTTTGAATGACTTGAAGACAAACGCGCCAGAAATTTACACTCGGTTGAAGAGTTAGCTTGATGGTAGCGTTAAGTGGCGACATTATCCAAGAATTATTGCGACTTCTTAGATATAAGATTTTACCTTTCTGAACCCTTGATTTGATGATATTAACGGCTCGGATTTCAATTAATTAATTATCTTCACTCCCAGAACTGCTTCATGACCTTTCCAAAACGCTCTATTAGATAAGCCTGATACTTAGGATCGTTACAATCAGGTGGTCGTACACGCTTAAATTCAAGCTGATAAAAACCTTTAAGTTTACGCTTTTCTTCACGATCGAAACTGGAGAGAGGAGTATGGTTGATAGTTATCCCTTTGACAGCGGCAAATGCGCTCACTCTTCTGGGAATCACAAATTCTTTTGGCGCAACACACACAACGCTCTCCTTAGCATATATTATTGCTCCCAGAAGGAGAATCTCCCACCATGGGTCCTCTGCTGAAAATTGATCCATTAGTTTTTGGGTAATGTAACCCAAATCAGTTTCCCAATAGAAATCATCGAAAGTTGGAACCCGTTTCCTAATTTCCCCACCTAGTTTATCTTCCAAATAAATTGTACTTCCAGAAAGACGACCACCAAAAGTAACCATTCCTGCCGTCTTTTGATAATTAACCTTAAGTTGTTCGTCCTTGTACATCTGAAGTAAATCTTCAGTATGGTAGTACCAAATAAGAGCATAATCTCCAGCCCCTGCATCGGAAAAAAAATATTTTTGCTCGCTACTCAACTCCATTTCAAAAAGCCACACAATTGGTTCATAGGCATCTACGTTCTTTGTTTGCTTACGATGGTATTGCTTCACGTAGATTTTCGGTGATGGACTTAAATAGCTTCTAAGAGTGCGCCGCAGGTCTATACCTGCTTGCAAAGAACCTTGAAACTGAGTGCTCTTTATATGCACTTCCACACCCTTAGCCAAATCGTAAGCCTTTTGCTGCATTTTATCGACAAACCGCTCATACAGTGGCCATCCTGTCCATGATTCCTCACCTCTCATCCCAGCCAAAAATCCTCTTGCCGGTCCACCCAATGGGCGATCCCATTTCACGATTTTGGTTGGTGATTGGTCTGGCGGCTGGTCTGGTGAACCTTTAGCATCTTTAGCTGATGTTTCAAATAATTCATAACCTTGGTATTTGTGACTACAGTTCCGTGCCACATAGACTCTATGGGAATCTCCAAAACTTACCTGTTGGATGTGACCAACCAATTCTTTTGTAGAAAGGACACGGCCAACCCGCATAACCTTAACTTGATCGAAATAGTTAAGGAGATGGCGAAATACACGTTCTTGAAAAGGTTTATTAAAACAACTTCCACAGGCAAGGTTGACAATTTGGAGGGTGGGGGAAATTCGGTGAGCCGATTCCAACATTCTCGTGAGCAGGGATGTGAATGCCTGATAATGTCTGATGGAAAAATCTAAGTCTACGGCACTGGTGTGAAGTTGGTAGAGTAATTTCAATAAAGCCAGCTTCTTATCAAAGTCTTTGGCTTTGCCTTGCTCACGATGTTGCTCATAAACTTCCACCAACTTGGGAATATCGTCAAGGTAGCTGAGTAGAACTGGAAGACTGGGCTCCCAAATTTCATAGTTGGGTGTGGGTAAAGCGCCACCGTTGAAGTCAGTGAACAAGACAGGCTTACGCAGGAGCTGCCTAATAGGGTTGACATGGGTGGCATTGCAGACAACAAGGATACGTTGATACAGAGGATACAGTTGCTGAATTTGTAGCGCCATATAGATTTCGCGCCACGTGTCCATTGGCTCAAAGCGAGCTGGCGGAGATGAGAGACGTTCTTGAATTAAGTTTAAATACCATTCAAGTCCTTTTTCTAGAGCAAAACTGTCATCTGGCCAGTTGGGGTCGTCAATACAATAGCGGTCAATGAGATGCCCAGGGACTATTTCTTGATCGATAAATTTAAACGGCATATGCTTTTCTGTAGCAATGCGAATTGCTTCTACCATCCCATCGCAGGGTGTGATGGGAAATACCTCGCGCTGCTCGGATTGACCTAAGGCAGTGATAATGAGAGATACTTTGGGAAGTTTTTTAATAGCTTTCAAGACACTATTCTGTACCGATATGGGTAATTGAACTGCGATCAAATCGTGCTCATCCAGCGCTAATTCATCGACCGCACGTTGAACAAGGACTGCAAAGTTCAGGCGCTGGCGCAAAATTGGCACGAAATACAAGTTGCCGTGGGTTATAAATGGCTTGGTCATGATAGTTTCTCGCTTTTTCAGGCGCTTCGTTGCCGACCCAAGATATGTTTTTGTATCTTCTTGAGAATGTTGTATTCTGTATCGCCCACCCCCCATTTGTAATTCCTTGCATAGTTCACCAGGCTGATAGCTTGCCGAACTGAGATATCCGCGTTCTCTTCCTCCTGGTACCACTTTTCAAAGGCATCGAGTAATTCAAGGGAGGGAGATAAGGATTTCTGGAGAATCTCTCTTACCTCTTCAAAGGGCGGAGGTTCAACCTCAATAACAGGAAGGGTTCGCTGCTCGATATATTCAGGTAGTACATGTCCTGATTGACTTAGACCTGGGTTCAGCGCACAACAGAACCTAAAACGTTTCTTGGCTTCGTCATCTCTTGGTTCAATTTTGATGCCCGTCATTGCCGAGTAGATGTATTGTCGCCCATCCAAAACAGACGAAAGCGGACTCAATGCTCTTTCCGGAACACGATTAATCTCATCAAAGAACAATAATGCTCCCTCATATATTGCAGTTGCAAGGGGACTAGCTCGGAGTATCAGTCCCGTTTCTGATGAGTATATACCTTTGTCATCGTCATCTTGCACCTCAGGTAATACTTCAGGCACTAGCAAAAGAGAGAGATCCTCCGGGGTTATCTCTTCATGTCCCTGAATCAGATAAAGGTCTATTTCGAGTTGTCGCGCCAGTTGATAAACAATTTCGTTTTTTCCCATCCCAGGTGGACCTTGTAGGCGAAAATGCATGGGGGTAGCATTATCCGATCTGAGTTCATAATGCATGGAAGTAGCATTATCCGATCTGGGTTCATTAAGCTTTTCATCTACACCCCAAGCTGCCCTACAAAGTGCTAGTTCTTCGTCACGCCCTATGAAATTACAATCGGGAATCTTTTCTGGCTCTGCCAGATAGATTGGCTGGTTTTGTATAGTTGCTATTTTAGCCATGGAACATTCCCCTTTGTGATTTTGTACAGCAGATACGGAAGCCTAATCTATGAAACCGCAAAAACGGATCGAACCAACCCCCCATGACTGTCCAGATAGGATTTCCCCAATAACCACCTTTTACAATAGCCGACTCATATGGACCATACTGGAAGTTAACTACATCCTCAGGAGAACGAGTATTACACCAGTGCCAGACATTTCCAAAAAGATCGAAACAACCTATCTCATTTGGCGAAAAAACTCCCACTGGTCTAACAGGTTCATCCTCTAACTGCATCTGATAAGGACTCATCTGCTCTTTCACCTTGGCAATTAAGTCTTTACTAATTTTTGTCTCGTCAATCTCATCTTCATTTTGCTGATAAGATCTGTTTGGAATTTCTCTGAGATCGTCATGTCCAAAATGTTGTTTTTGAAGCATAATCACTGTTGGGAACCACTTCTGCAACAATGATTGCCTTTGCGGTTTTTCTTTGTAGACTTCTTCTAACTTTTGTAATAACTCATCAAATATATAATTAGGACCGTGAGCAACCAGATCCCAGTGCTGCATAGTAGGTAAATAAAAGACGTATTTCTCCTTATACTTCTCTCTCAGCCAAAGGCAATATGCTACAGCTTCATAAAAAGATACACCAACTACCGGATAATTCGGTTGGTTAAACTGCTCATTGTGCCAGTATCTAGGATATTTAATATTATTATCATGGAGCCATTGCCAACTATTACCTACCCAGTATTCCCTCGTAGAATATCCCCCATCCTCCACGAATTTGGCAAATTCCATATTTGTAACTGGAAATCGACCGATCTTGAAACTTCTCAGCAACTCAGTTCCTGGGACATCTATCATATTTTTAAGAGGATCGTCTGGGTTGATACGTGGATCTAGAAAGCCGAGTGAGTTGGTGATTTTAACATTTAGCTTGACATATTTCTCTCTGTTTAACTCCTTGAGATATTTCTTTCTGTTTAACTCGATGCGCTTCTCTACCTGTTTGAAATGTGACTGTAATGACCGTAGATTTCTCGCGTTAGTTATTTCCAGCAAACATTCATGAACTAAATTCAATTTGTCAACATCTTCCTCATTTTTCTTGAAGCATTCAGCATCAAGAAATTCTATGAAACTTTTGATTTGAATCTGATTGCCATTGAGAAATCCCGCTAGAATTTTGAGTATGTCTTTCCATGAATAAATATCGCCAATTTCAGAGATATTTTCTCTAAGAATATCTTTAATATTTCTCTTCCGTCCTAGTTGGAACAGTCGCTTAGCTACAAAATAATCCCCGAATAATTTGTTAATGAACTGTATAACATACTTATCACTTTGTACCCGAAGGATACCCAATCGGCGAGCGCGAGTTATTAAGTCTAATTCTTGGGAATCTTGCAATTTGAGTAAAGATGAATTTTTTGCTCTCATTTGTAAAGCTTTCTGCGGTAACCATTGGTCTATGATTTTTTGAGCTTTTTCTGGACTGATTACCTTGCTGATTTTGTTGATATAAGTTTCCAATAATTTTTGAAGGTTTAAATTTTCAATCTTCCTTTCGAAAGCAAGTTGACAAACTATGTTGAGAATGTAAGGATTAGACAAATAACGACAAATAGTTTTGTTATGAATGCCAAGCAGATTATCTAAAGATATCGGAGTATTTTTGTATTTCAAAAACTCTTGAATTTGATACTCATTCAGGTTACGAATTCTCACATTTCCTAAGCGATCAAACTCTGAACCTTCGCCTTCACGAAACGCCAGAAGAAAACCTGACTCAGGATATAAATCCCTCAGAGCTTCTAATTCAACTTCTAGCTTATTTTTCTGGTCGCTTGACAATAAATCTATACAATCTAACAAGAAGTAGAGGGGTGAATTGAAGAGCCATCGGATGTTTGCAGGTGATACTATCTTACTTAGCAAAGCATGGCAGGCAAGCGGATAGCGATTTCCACGACGATGTTCCTCCCAATATGCATTCTTTTTGAGTTGGGATCTAATTTCATCCCAGACGTTTCCAGTCTGTTCCTTACCCAGTTCAATGAATAGCGGAATCCAACTGTTGTGATTACCTGCATCTGTGTTTAATTGCGGAAGAGACCATAAGTGCTCCATCTGGAGCAATGCTGTGGTTTTTCCTACCCCCCATTGACCGGTTAGAGTCCCATGTTTGAGTATAGCAGGCGTTTTTTCTAATCCCGTTTTTTCTAATCCCGTTTTTTCTAATCCCTTGATGAATCCTACTATATTCTGGTTTATGTCCTGCTGCTGAGACGCTAGATGGATGTCTGCATCTAACGAAATCAGACCGTGCTGTTGCTCTAGGGTTCTGCAATAGAGTTCAAGACGATAGGCAATTTCATAAAAACCTTTCTCGGTAAGTTTGCGTGCTAAATCAATTAGCGTAATTGCCCTGGTGGACTCATCAACAGTTAAGTACCTAAGCAAAATTAATTGTATATTTTGTCCCAAAATCTTTTAAAACGTTTTCCACGTACTCAACTAAATTTTTCCAACTCAAATATGCTTCTTTTTCAATCCACTCATATTTCATAAATC
>JASJCP010000143.1 GCA_030065935.1 Xenococcaceae cyanobacterium MO_167.B27 | reverse complement strand
CTTGGATGGAAAGATGTAAAAGCTTGGTCAAAAATTTTGAAAGAACTCTCGATCATGCCACCACTAAGGTTAATCTTTGTTTTGTCAGACTGATGCTTAAAAGACTAGCGATCGCGTAGAACCCAAATGGGTTCTATAGAAAACCCAGATTTCTGAATCGAACTAGAGAAAAAGGATGGTTAGCACCTAGTTTAGAACATCGTGTATTGACCACTATGACTTGGGTTAAGCGACTAATCAAGCTTTGTCCTATTAGGTCAATAGCTATGGAACTAGTTAAGTTCGACTTGGTAAAGATGCAGCGACCTGAAATATCTGCTAAAGAGTATCAGCAAGGGACTTTGTATCAGTACGAAGTCAGAGAATATCTGTTGCAAAAATGGAATCGAACCTGTGCTTACTGTTCCGCAAAAGATGTTCCTTTAGAAGTTGAGCATATCCAACCAAAATCTTGTGGTGGTACTAATCGAGTATCTAATTTGGCTATTGCT
The DNA here is from genome assembly GCA_030065935.1 of Xenococcaceae cyanobacterium MO_167.B27. GTDB lineage: Bacteria > Cyanobacteriota > Cyanobacteriia > Cyanobacteriales > Xenococcaceae > JASJCP01. Next base: position 18,874 of record JASJCP010000143.1, on the reverse strand, counting down.
TGTGTACCTTGCAACCGAGCCAAATCCAATTTAGATATTAGAGAGTTTTTAGCTGATACTCCATCAAGACTAAAAAGAATATTAAGCCAAGCAAAAGCACCATTAAAAGATGCTGCTGCGGTTAATTCTACTAGATGGAAACTGTATAATTCTCTTTTTGAAACAGGATTACCTGTAACCACTGGCACAGGAGCGCAAACTAAGTTTAATCGTACTCAACAAGGATTGCCCAAACGCCATTACCTTGATGCTGCTATGGTTTCTGGTACTCCAAAACTAGAAATATTAACCAACCAACCATTATTAATTAAATGCGCTGGTCATGGAAATAGACAAGTAATTCATGTTGATAAGTTTGGATTTCCCAGAATAAATAAATCGAGAGAACTTGTTAGAAAATCTGCCCACATCAAACAAGTCAAAGGTTTTCAAACTGGAGATATTGTTAAAGCTATTGTTCCTAAAGGCCAGAAAATAGGTTCTTATCTAGGTAAAGTTGCTATCCGTTCTACTGGTTCTTTTAATATCAAAACTGTTACTCAAACAGTACAAGGAATAAACCATAAATATTGCAGCATTGTTCACAGGAAAGATGGCTACCTTTACGGCTTCTAATAGTATAGAAGCCCTATCGGGCTGATGTTTATGTAAGGGAAGTTCTCCTCCCCATACATAAATGCAAGAGGGGTATCCTTTCCTTCCCTTACAAACCCTATTTTTGATGAGTACAATTCAGAGAAAGAAGATAATTGATTGCTTTTTTAGTTAGTTTTGTACCAATTCCCTGACGACGATAATCAGATTCGACATAAACGTTTCAGATATAACCATACTGACGGAAATCAGGTTTAAAAAAATTAGGAGGATATAAGCCAGCAAAAAGCTGACAACTAGCCGAAGCAATTACTTGATTGTCTGCTTCAGCAACCCAAGCTTGAAAAGATAAATCTTGCCGTGCTTTAGCAATAAACTCGATGGTTACTTCTAACCAATCAGCACGAATAGAATTGGGAGTAACGTTATTATCTAGCCATAGTTTATAGAAGTGTTGAGCAAGGAGATAATCTTCTGAAATAGTAGTTTCTCTGATAGTTAAATTTTGATTTTTTTCCATTGCTAACCAACAAGGGCAATTTTTATACTAGATTTATCCTACAAACAATTAGTAGGCTGGGGCGTTTTAAGTTAACTTTAGGGGAATTATTTGGTTGGTTGTTGGAATAGTGTATTATCTGTTAAGAGCGAGATCCCATTACTCTTAAAACGGGACTTTAAATTATTATGTCAGAGGCTTTAAATCTGGTTCTACCCACTGGAGTCTTGCTGTTTTCGATATTAATCTATCCCGACTGTAGTAACTAAACGGAAGCGATTTATCTCCGTAGCGATTAATAAGTTCATCTGCTAGTAAATCTATTGGCTCTGAGCAATCTGTTTGCTGGATAAATCTATTAATTAGCCACACATAAAACCTAGTAATTGTTTCATGATATCCTTGAGTTTCTGTGTTCTCAATTCCACAAGCGACATTATACTTTTTAATGTTTTGGCGTAATCTTTGCATTGATTCACTTGGGGAATAGTGGAGTAGATGCCACAATCCTACTCTGAGATGGGCATCATGAGTCCACTCCTCTTTAGGAAGAGTACAGGATACAAAGGCTTCAACAAGTTGTTTTGTTGACGAGTACATGAAACTATTTTGTGATGATATCTCCCTAGTTTAGCGAGTCTTAAAATTTCTGTTTGATTCTTTAAAACTGATTTAAAAATCTCAAGTCGCTGTTGTAAAGACGACGAATATCATCAATTTGATGTAGTACCATAGCAAATCTTTCTACCCCGAAACCAGCAGCAAAACCTGTATAAACTTCTGGGTCATAACCTACTGCTTTAAGCACGTTAGGATCTACCATTCCACAGCCTAATACTTCTAACCATTTACCTTTCCATTGCACATCTACTTCAGCAGAAGGTTCGGTAAAAGGGAAATAACTGGTACGGAATTGTACGGGAAGATCGTCCCCAAACATTCTTCGTAAGAACTCTTTGATTGTACCTTTGAGGTCAGTAAATTTTAATCCTTTGTCTATTGCTAATAACTCTACCTGATGAAACACTGCGGAGTGGGTAGCATCTACAGTATCCCTACGATAAACTCTTCCTGGTGCAATGATGCGGATAGGTGGTTGATTATTTTCCATATAACGAATTTGTACCGAAGATGTATGGGTACGCAGTAAGTTACCCCCAGGAAGATAAAAGGTATCTTGCATATCTCTTGCTGGATGGTCTTGAGGGGTATTAAGTGCCTCAAAGTTGTAGTAATCTGTTTCTACTTGGGGTCCAGTAGCGACGGTGTAACCTAAACCGACAAAAATATCTACAACTCTGTCGATAACTCCATTCAAGGGGTGTATTTTACCTAGAGGACGACTCACTCCAGGCATGGTAACATCTAAAGTTTCTGCTTTGATTTGTGCTTCTATAGCGGATTTTTGTAAGGCTTCTTTCTGCTTTTCTAAGCTATTTTGGATCGCTTCTTTGATTTCATTAGCTTGTGAACCTACAACAGGGCGTTCTTCGGGGCTTAATTTGCCCATACCCCGTAAAATTTGGGAAAGTTGACCTTTTTTCCCCAGATATTTAACTCTTAGTTGCTCTAGTTCCTCTAAATCCTGACAAGCTGCGATCGCGCTAACTGCTTCGGTTTGTAATTCTTCTAGTTGGTTTTGAATACTCATTTTTTATAAGATTTAAAATGTCACAAGACTATCTATCATAGCTGCTAAATGCACGTATCAGTTTAACTAAATCTGGGGTAGCCACACAATAAAAGTTGTACCAGGAAAGTTACTATTTTTTGCTAGATTATTGGGACTAATTAACTCAATATTGCCTTGCATTTGTTGAATTAAGTCTTTAGCGATCGCCAATCCTAAACCACTACCTGGTATATCTCCTTCTGCTTGTATTCCTCGATAATGACGCTCAAAAATCTGTGGTTGCTCTTGAGTCGGGATACCATAACCTGTATCTTGAATTGCTACTCCTACTAGACCATCTTTAACTCTAGTTTCTAACTCGACTATTCCTTGCTCAGGAGTATATTTAATAGCATTATCAATTAGATTGTTAAAAACTTCTCTCAAAGCTTGAGGATTACCTTTTACTGGAGGAAGATTATTTTCTAGATTTACTACTAACTCAATCTTTTTTTCAGATGCGATCGCTTCTGCGCTAAGTAGTAAAGGTTCTAAAATCTCTTTCAGAGCTACTGACTCTAAATCTTTCTTGCTATCGGGTAATAAAAAGTTATTGCGCTCGTTGGTTTCTGTGTCTGCTAAACGCACTGAAGTAGTGCTAAGAGTCACTGGAGTTGTTGAGGATTGGGATATCTCTGCTTCAAATTGTTGCAATAATTCCGACAGACGATCGCTTTCCCGGAGAATACTCGTCGCCAAAGATTGGTTGCGGTCTTCTGGTAACAACCTTTTAATCAACAGTTTACTAAAAGTTTTCAAGGCTGTTAGAGGGTTTCGTAATTGATGTAATAAATCATCCACACTATCTTTGCCCCAACGGTTAGCTTCTTGTTGCAGTGCTAGTTGTTTCCGATACCATTGGGATTGACGCTCCATAAAACTAGCGATCGCTAAAGTCGTGGCAATATTCTCAGCTTGTTTTAATTCTGTTTCTTCCCAGTTGCGATTTTCTCTTGCTACTATCAATAGCCCCATTACAGTATTTTCGTAAATTAAAGGGAAAATTCGCGGTTTATTCCCCAGATTACCCCGTTTTTGACGGACATTACTCAAACTATCTCCTGTAAGCTTATCAGGAAGTAAAAAACTTGGCTGGCTTATTGATTCAGAGTTCACTTTTTGCCATATTTCTGGTAATTCTATCCCTGGAAGTTTCAGGGTAAGCTCACTTTCAGTTTGTGGATAAATAGCAAAAGGGAAGAGCTTGGTTTCCCTGGTTACTACTGATTCTTCTGTTAGATAAACTGCACTCCACAATGCTCCCAATCCTTGAGTCAACAATTTAATTTGAGATTTGCACAACAGGTTAAATTCAGAACTAGCAGGATTGTAAGAGTATGACATTCAACCAAGAAAATGATGTTATTAACTTTTTTTATCTTATATTTTTTCTCCCCACAACAGTCAAAGTCTTGATCGGTATCGTTTTGACTTCAATGTTTCTGATCCCCTAATCCTTCAGAGGTTGGTTGATTTTTTTTGACTATTAGGATACAATTTAGCCTAGTTTTGTAATTATCTTTACAGCTACGAAAATAGAATAGGAGGTAATCGGGTTGGCCAGAAAACGCAAGCGTAAGAGTCGCCGTCGCCAAGAGGGGCGCAAGATCTTAGAGCTAGTCCCTCAATATAACATAGAAAGTGGTGATGACAAACCTGTAACCGCAGCCCGTAAACATATTTCTTCTAACGGTATTACGCCTCCTGCACTTTTAGTTGTCAGAAGGAACGAACACACAACTGATCGCTACTTCTGGGCAGAGAAAGGTTTATTCGGAGCGCAATACGTAGAAGAAAATCATTTTCTGTTCCCCAGCTTACAATCTTTTGAGATAGCAGAAGGGGATAAGAAGAAGACTGTAGCAAGTGCCAGCAGTCGTTGAAAGTCAGATAACAAACACCAACTAAATATATCAGCATTTGGGACGTTTTTAAATAAACGTCCTTTAAATTATGTTGATTTTCATTGAAAAGATAAATTTTGTTGAAATTGTATTAGTTCATCTCGATGACCAGTAACCGTAATTATATTTCGAGTTTGATTGCCTGTGGTACTGCTTTTAACACTTAGTAATACTTTTTCTAAGCGTCCTGCTTTTTGCCAGTAAAATATACCTGCTACAGGAGCTAGTAACAACATTAACCAAAGCCAATTACTAACCCCTGGAAACAGCATAAATAAAACCAACACTAGACAAAAGAAACCCAGTCCTGATAGCGAAGTTAAAAAAATAGCCATAAACAAACTGGGTTGTACGAAGCCTTGAAATGTCACCTCATTAGTCAGAGCATCCACCTCTATAACTCGATAAGCTCGCTCATCAAAATAATTTTGTAATTTGGGTAATATAGCATCTTCCGATTCAGAGGTTGACAGTTCAATTTGTTCTGTACGATCTTTTACAGAAGCACGAATAAAGAAGACTAGTCCTACCATCATCAGCAATGTTAGTAGGAAAGTAGAAGTAAGAATGGGAGAATCCACAATTATTAATTTCTGTTAACTATTCAAGATTTAGTTTACTCCATACTCATCGATCGCTTCTAGGTTCTTTCTGCATAATAGTGACTGTAGTAATGATAAGCACCACCAGAATGACGGTTAGTTTGGTTACTAACTAAACCTAAAACAGGGACATTAGAGACTTTCAGGCTTTCTATATTTTGCTTGAGTAGAGAACGATCAGTTTTACCGATTCTCACCACTAAAACCACTCCATTAGTACGAGAAGCCAAAATTCTACCATCAGCGAAACCTAATATGGGAGGAGTATCATAAATGATCAAGTCATAGTAGCGGTCTTGTTGCAATTGATCCATGACTTGTTGCATTTTTTGAGAAGATAACAACCTAGTGGGGTCTGGTGGAATATCTCCTGCGGTAATCACTGAGAGATTTTCCCATTGAGGAACAGTTTTAATAGCTTCTTCGATATTTAAGCCCGTTGCCAAAATATTACTCAATCCGTTGTCATTTTCTAATCCCATCCAATGATGAACTTGGGGACGACGCAAATCTGCATCAATCAATAAAACTCTTTGTCCCATAGCAGCTGCTGCTTGAGCAAGATGAGAAGAAATAGTTGATTTACCTTCAGAGGGAACAGAAGAACTAATTACGATGGAGTTGATCCGATTATCAGAACCTAGTAGTCTGATGTTGGTATTGAGAGAGCGGAATGATTCTAAGAAAGGAGAAGCACCATAACCTTTGCCTTGATTTTGACCCTCAGATGTGAGAACCTTTCCTTCCCTTACAGAATCAGAATGTTGATTATTTGATATTTGAGAGGATGAACCGTTAGTTAATTCTAAAGAACTATTGCCAATTTGCAGTTGAGGCAAACCCGACTTACCATTATTCCCTAGAATTTGTAGAGGTTTAAGGTCTTTCTGGGTAGGAATTCGACCTAAAATAGGTAAATTGACGCTTTCTTTAATCTCTTCGGAAGAGTGGAACACAGGATCAATCCGCTCTGCTAATAAAGCTGCTCCCATCCCCATTAATAATCCTCCAATTAGTCCTAGAGCTAGATTTCTGGGAACATTGGGAGATACTGGGTTTTCTGTGACGGTGGGTTGAGCAATAATTTGCCAAGGTAAGGCTTGTTGTGCTGCTTGTAATTCCAGTTTTTCTTCTGCTTCTAAGAAACGATTTAAGCTTGCGGTAGCAACGGCTAATTGACGGCTTAAATCCGTATATTTACGAGCAATTACTGGCATTTCCTCAATATCGGTATTGAGTTTTTCGAGAGCGGAAGCTAAGGCGGATTCTCTAATTTTTAAAATTTGGATTTGATTAGCTGCTTGAATATACTTACTGTCTAGTTGAGATCTTAAAGAGCTAGGAGAAGGAGCAGAAGTTGAATAGTCAATTCCAGAGGGAATATTATTTCCTAACACTTTTTGGGCTTCTTGCTGTAATAAAGTGAGTAATTCGCTTTTTTTTGCTTCAAGACTCACAATTACAGGGTTTTCTTCGGCAAATCTAGTGGATTCTTTGGCTAGTTGGATTTCTAACCCTTGAAGCTCGTTGAGTAGTTTTTGATAACGAGGTGATTCACTAAGATAGCTGGTGGCGATCGCTTGTTCTGGTTGTTTTCTTAATTGGGCTTGCAGAATATTGTAAAGAGTTTGAGTTTCGTTGAGTTGTAGTTGAGTATTAAAATAATTTTTTTCAAAAGCTGCTTGTTGTTCTGAAAGAATGCTAGCTCGCTCTTTTGGGTCAAGTAAATTGTAGCTTTGGCGGAATGTTTGTAATTGTTCTTGTAATTCATCTACCCTGGTTCGGATGCGGGGTAACTGTTCAGAGACAAATTCAATACCTTGATTAACTTCCGCTCTTCTTTGTTGGAGAGAATAGTCAAGATAGTCTTGAGCTAAATTCTCAATCACAAATTTAATTTCCTCTGGGTCTGTACTAACGTAGGATATATCTAGAATTTTGGTGTCTTCTATTCGTTCTATTTTGAGAGGAGATTTTCCACCCCTAATCAAAGAGCCATATTCGAGATCGGGATAGCGAACGGCTAATTTTTCAATAATTGGCTCAAGAACACTAGGACTTCGCAATACTTGAATCTGAGTTTCATAGTCTAAACCAGTCCAGTTATCTCCAATAAGAGATAAAGGGTTGTTTCCTTTTTCTTGAGTTACTGGTTCGACTAACAGTTGAAATTCACCTTGATATTTTGGTTCTTGGTTAAAAGTCCACAGCGCAGCAGTAAGAGTCATCCCTGCTGCTATGGAGACAATAAGACGCAAACGATGTTTAACTACGTTAACCAACTGACGCAGATCGATACTGTCTTCATCCTCGTCTGGGGTTTCGGGGCTTACAAGAGGCATAGAGTAGAGGTAAGTACTACCACTATTACCGTTACCATTGCCATTTTTGCTGATGGGATAAAGAGATTGCTCAAAACTTGTATCTGACATTTTTTATCAATCCTCACAATACCTAGTGCTTAGATAGTTATTATTAACATGAGTTCGATGGACTTATTCCAAAGTCAACACCGCGATTAGAGATGCTTCCTAGCCGGAAGCGGGTCTCGCGGTCAAAATTTAGGGGGAAAGGTTAAAGGGCAAAGGAACGAAGAATTTGGCTTTTCCCCTTCCCTATTTACCTTTTCCCAAACCCTTACTTTATCTTGATGAAGTCGAAGCGGGGTTCCGTCGTTTTATGGCGGAGTAGCTTCGACTGCTGTCGTCGAACTCAAGTTATTATTAACTAATTAGTGTCCTGATTATAAGGGCAGTATATTCCACTAGCTGGTTATAAACCAATGAATCTTAGTATAGAGAAAATTCCCCCGAGAGGACTAAAAATACGACCCGCAGTATCAGTGGTTTTAGTAAGTCCAGAACGACTGACCACAACAACATCATTATTTCTTAAAACGGGGTTATTCTCTTCACTGATTCCCTGGGCGAAATCTACTTTAATGGTGCGTTTAGCTACAGTACCATTGTCATTAAGTCGCACTAATTCTACTTCTCCTGTGTCAGCACGTCGATTATCAAAGCCCCCTGCTGCTAAGATAGCCTGATTGAGAGGAGTATTCGGGCGTACTTCTTGCGCTCCTGGGTTAACTACTTCTCCTACCACATTAACAGTGATTTGAGCGGGAGAAATGACCCCTTCAGCTATTTTCTCCGATTCTTCTGCGGATAGAGATTCTGCTTGGGGAATGATAATGCGATCTCCTTCTTGTAAGATAATATCTTGATTCTCATCTCCTGCTTGAATTAACTCCCACAGGTTAACAGCAAAGACTTTTTCTTGACCATCCCAAGTGTCACGATGAATTTCGACTTTTCTGACATCAGCTAGGGGTTTAATTCCCCCTGCTACCCCAATAGCTTGAGTAAGTCTTGCAGGTAAAGAGTCTTGTTCCTCGTCTCCAATTTGTTGGGGTGTTACTGTATGAGTTCCAGGGCGATAGATTTCTCCTACTACAGCAACATTAATTGGTTCGTCGGTTTGTAATCCAAAGCTAGAATCAGATAAGCGAGCTAATTCCCCACTATTAATTTCATCTACAGTAGGAATTAAGATTGTGTCTCCATCACGTAATGAGATATCTTGGTCTAATCTATTTTCAGTTAGTAAAGACCATAAGTTGGAATAGAATACAACATCTCTACCTTTGATCTTTCTAGTAACTTTGACATTACGAACATCAGCAAGGGTTGTGATGCCACCTGCTTGCTCAATCATATCTGTTACTGTTGGAAATTTTTGATTGGAGCTACCTAGAGCAAATTCATAAGAACCTGGATTATCAACTTCTCCTGCAATACCAATTTTAAGAGGACGAGGAGACACTAACCCCACATTAACTATAGGACGTTTTAAATAACTAGCATATTTTTGCCGAACTGTCTCAGAAGCTTCGTTGAGAGTCAGTCCACTAACTTTAACATTGCCAATGAGACGCAGACTAACAGTACCATCAACTAATACTGGAAACTCACCGCTATATTCTGGTACTTGGAAAATATCTAATCTCAATACATCTCCAGGCCCAAGAGTATAACTAGTCTCACTGGCTGAAACAGCAACTGTTGTTCCCGTAGCTTGTTCTATTGGTTCATTGGGGATTAAGTGCCTAGTGTCTTGAGTTTTGAGTTCTGCCTTTACTGATGTAGGCTGAATAAAGAATAATAAAGCTGTAGTTATAGCTGCTATTTTACTGCTTTGGTTTAAACTTAGTTGAGCCAAAATAGAAGTCATCTTCATAAATACATCACAATCTGAAAAAATACATTATTGCGACTAGATTAGCATTATTATCTTCTAAAGTTAAAATGTCGAAAAAAAAGAAACAAAAATTTCCTTATCTAGTTGGTTCTAAATGGACTGCTAGGCAGAAAAATTGGGGTTGGCGACACTTTCAAGTGATAAATCGCCAAAATCGAGGAAAATGGGTCTTTGCCGAGATGGTTGCTTCTTGTGACCCCAAAACTCGTTTTTGGATTAATGCACAACAGTTAAAAGATGAGTCTTTGTGGCAACCAGGATGGAAAACTTTAGCTGAAATCCATCAGCCTCAAGAACCGATTAATGATAGCTTTTACTTAGAAAATTTATAATTTTTTAGACATAACATTTTGTCAAGTTTGTATAGCTTTAAAAAACTATTTTACCTGACAAATCATAACATCATATTTTAGTTTTGCCATCCTCAATTACCAAAATTACTTACTCAATAAATGAATACTGCTGTTGCTCTTTCTAACGTTGTTAAAATATATGACCGAATTCCTGTGGTCAACGATCTTTCTTTTTCTATTGAGTCAGGGGAAATCTTTGGGTTACTTGGTGCGAATGGTGCAGGAAAATCCACCACAATTCGGATGCTGATTACTCTAGCTAAACCCAATAAAGGCTCAATTGAAGTAGCTGGTTACAATACTATCCGCTTTCCCAACCAAGTCAAGCAAAATATTGGGGTGGTATTGCAGCAAACTAGTGTTGATGGGGAACTTTCGGTGTGGCAGAATCTAGAATTTCACGGTAGAATGCACCATATTCCCAATCCTGAAAGACAAGAAAGAATTAATCGTTGGTTGGAATATGTAGAATTGACCCATAAAAGAAATGATTTAGTGAAAACTCTTTCAGGAGGGATGAAACGCCGTCTGCAAATTGCTAGAGCTTTATTGCATCAACCCCGTATTCTCTTTTTAGATGAGCCGACAGTAGGTTTAGACCCCCAAACTCGCCGTCGTCTGTGGGAAATTATCCAAGATTTGAATAATCAGGGAATGACCATACTATTAACCACCCATTATATGGAAGAAGTAGAATTTTTGTGTCAAAAGTGTGGTAATGGAAAACCAGGAAGAATTGGGATTATGGAGCGGGGAAAACTCATTGAATTAGATACATTACAAGAGTTGCGCTCTCGTTACGGAGAGGCGATCGCAGTTACCCAAAAGCGTGATAAAATTGACTATCAGTTTTTTGCTAATACCCAAGAAGCAAATCAGTATTTAGAGTCTCTGTCTGATAAAACAGGAGTAATGGTGCGAGATTCTAATTTAGAGGATATTTTTGTAGAATTAACGGGTCATCAGTTGAATTAGGGCTTTTAACAAATAAGTAATAAGTAATAAGTGTTACTTCCCCATTCCCCATTCCCCATAACTTATCGATGCACCGACTACTTATGTAATGTAAACAATCATAAAAAAGTAACAAATTATACTATTTTTTCGGTTTCAATAAAAAAATGAGACTATAGGAGGTAAGGGTTATGACTCAAGCTATTGCTTCTGAAATTATTGCTTCAAATAACCACTACAAAAAACCAACCTCTTTGCTGGCGGATGCTAGTAAGAGATTAGAGAAAGCCTTACAATATATTACTATTTCTGAGGACGCGATCGCTCGTTTGAGTTATCCTAAAGCTAGTCTCAGTGTTTCGATTCCTGTCAGGATGGACAATGGCTCATTAAAAGTATTTACAGGTTATCGAGTTCGTTACGATGATACCAGAGGCCCAGGGAAAGGAGGAGTTCGCTATCATCCCAATGTAACTTTAGATGAAGTACAATCCTTAGCTTTCTGGATGACTTTTAAATGTGCTTTATTAGACTTACCTTTTGGTGGTGCGAAAGGAGGAATTATTGTTAATCCAAAAGAATTATCGAAAGCAGAAGTAGAAAGATTGAGCCGAGGATATGTCAACGAGATTGCGGATTTTATTGGTCCTGACATAGACATTTTAGCCCCTGATGTTTATACCAACTCTACTATTATGGGTTGGATGATGGATCGCTATAGTACTATTAAGCGTCACCTTATCCGAGGGGTAGTAACAGGAAAACCTTTGAGTTTAGGAGGTAGTCAAGGAAGAGATACCGCGACTGCTACTGGTGCATTTTATGTGATCCAGATGATTTTGCCGAAATTTAATTGCACTCGTCAAAATACGACTGTTGCGATTCAGGGTTTTGGTAACGCAGGAGCAACCTTAGCAGAGTTACTATTTAAAGCAGGATATAAAATAGTAGCAGTTAGTGACTCGAAGGGTGGGATTTATGCAGGTAATGGTTTAGATATTCCCAGTGTTCGAGAACACAAATATAGCAATCGTGAAATTAAAGCCGTCTATTGTCGTGATAGTGTATGTGATATTGTAGAACACCGGAACATTACCAATGAAGAATTACTAACTTTAGATGTAGATGTTTTAATTCCTGCTGCTTTGGAAAATCAAATTACAGCAGATAATGCTCCTGATGTTAAAGCCAAGTATATCTTTGAAGTAGCCAATGGTCCAATTAGTTCTGCTGCTGATGAAATTTTAAACAACAAGGGGATTCATGTTTTTCCTGATATTTTAGTTAATGCTGGTGGTGTTACCGTTAGCTATTTTGAATGGGTACAAAACCGTAATGGTTGGTATTGGACATCAGAAGAAGTTAATCAACGCTTGAAAGAGAAGATGGAAACGGAAACTCAAAAAGTTTGGGATATTGCTCAAAGAAACCAGATGGATGTCCGCACTGCTTCTTATGTTCATGGATTGAAACGTCTGGGAGAAGCTATAGATGCTAAAGGCACAAGGGATTATTACAATAATTCCCTAAATAGTTAATCTCGCGCATCCCCCCTTAATCCCCCCAATCCCTCCGCCTTCGGCACCTCCCTTAGAAAGGGAGGTGCGGGGGAAGTGGCGCAAAGACGCAAAGGAAAGAGCGCGAAGAGATTTAACGGTTGATAGGAATTGCCTTCTGTCTTTCAAACTTCAATCCCCCCTTCCTCAACTCATAAGCCATAATCGCCTTATAAACCGACTCCAACAAACTCGCACCTAAACGAGTATGAATCCTATACTCAGCACCGAAACCTCCTTGGCGTACTTTCTTTGCTCGGTCAGCACGGGAAGGGGGGAAGTATTTTGTTAGAGTCTATTGGTTCAAAAATACTAAAAATTGAAGCTAATTCCCCCATTGGGTGCCCTAAGCTCTTACGCTCCTAGCGGGGGCGGAAGGGGGTTTCAAAACTAAATAAAAGTCACAAACACAAAACTGTCAAGCTCTTAAAAACCCCCTCCCCAATGACCGCTTTGCGCCTTTGCGCGAAACTTATCTAAACTCAAAACACTAAACCAAGGAACAAACATAATAGAACTTAAAAGCGGATTAAAAAAAAATTAATAATGATAAAGCAATATTCTAGAAAAAGTATAATTAGAATGTTGTTACTGCTGTTGCTGTGTTCTAGTCTATATTACTTATTTCATAGAAAGGGTTATCTACCACCAATAAACTATCTATCTAAGAAATCTACTCAAGCAACAGACTTACAATTACCTTTATCTCAAGTAAATTTACTCAACTACAATTACCCTATTACGGAGTTACTAACTTCTCCTATCGACAAGTCTCAAATTGCAATTTTAGTTGAAAAATCTCAATTTCGCTTAACTATTTATTATCAAAATCAACCAATTAAATCTTATCCTGTAGTCTTTGGTGCTAATCCTTCTGGAGATAAATTGCAAGAAGGAGATATGAAAACTCCTGAAGGGATATTTAAAGTCAGAGATTTATATCCTCATGATAGTTGGTCGAAATTTATTTGGCTAGATTATCCTAATCATGATTCTTGGTCGAAGCATTTACAAGCAAAAAAATTAGGTAAAATTGCTTGGTCTGCTTCTATTGGTAGTGAGATAGGTATTCATGGAGTTAACCACAATACAGATTATTTAATTGATGAGGGTAATAATTGGACTTGGGGATGTATTTCTCTAAAAAATAAGGATGTTGATGAAATTTATTCTATAGTTATAGTTGGAACAATTGTTAAAATTAGTCCCTGAAATTGACATATTTAAATTCACAATGAATCAAAAAAATTACGAAGTTGCAATAATCGGTGCTGGTGTTTGCGGAACATCTTTACTTTATACTCTTAGCAAATATACTAACGTACAACACATTGCTATATTGGAAAAAGAATCAGCAGTTGCTCTGATTAATTCTCATAAGAATAGTAATAGTCAAACGCTGCACTTTGGTGATATTGAAACTAACTATACTTTGTCAAAAGCCCGTAAAGTGAATCAAGCAGCTAGTCTAGTTAAAGGCTATTTACTAAGAAATGATACTGAACAAAAAATTTATACTAAATACCACAAAATGGTTTTGGCTGTGGGAGCAGAACAAACTGGGAAAATACAACAAAGATATGAAGAATTTAAACAGCTATTTCCTGATTTAAAATTAATTGATAGAGAAGCAATACAGCAACTAGAGCCAAAAGTTTTAGAAGGAAGAGAAACTAGTGAAATAGTTACCGCTTTATATACTGAAGAAGGCTACACAGTTAATTTTCAAAATCTGGCTCAATCTTTTCTAGATAAGGCTGTAACCAATCAGCAAAAAACTATAGATGTGATGCTGAATCATAAAGTAATAAGCATCACTCAAGAAGATGGTTATTATTTGATTAAAACTTCCCAACAAACTATTAAAGCCAAAACTGTAGCTGTTACCGCAGGAGCCCATAGTTTATTACTGGCTAAGTCTATGGGTTATGGTAAAGATTATGCCTTACTTACTGTGGCAGGAAGTTTTTATTTTGCTCCTGAATTACTAAAAGGAAAAGTCTATACTGTACAAATGAAAAAATTGCCTTTTGCAGCAATTCACGGCGATCCAGAAGTTGATAATCAAAACATAACGCGTTTTGGACCAACGGCAAAAGTTATACCAATGTTGGAGCGTCATAACTATAGAACTGTTTTAGAATATTTCCAAACAGCAGGATTAAGTTTTAAGGCGATCGCCAGTTTACTAAAAATTCTTTCTGACTTAACTATTCTCCGATATATTATCCTGAATTTACTATATGATGTTCCGATTCTGGGCAAAATATTATTCATCAAACAAGTCAAAACAATTGTCCCTTCTATTAAACTAAAAGAGTTGACATTTGCTAAAGGATATGGTGGAGTTAGACCCCAGATTGTGAACCTTAATACTCAAAGTTTGGAGTTAGGAGAAGCTAAAATAGTAGGCGATCGCATTTTATTTAATATCACTCCCTCTCCTGGTGCTTCTACCTGTTTGCAAAACGCAGAAGATGACACAATAAGGTTAATTTCTTTCCTAGGAGATAACTATAAATTTAATCGAGAAGAATTTTTGCAAGATTTATCGTCAGAAACAGTAACTAATATCTAAAATCTAAAATAGGATTGGAAAATAGAAGATAATATGAATTTTCCGAGCTAATCCCAAGATTCAAATTGGAGAATTGAACAGCAGATGTCCATCGCAGATAGAGAGCAACAAGAAAAAATTAGATTACCCCGCACTAGCGAATCAGAATCCCTCAAGAAAATTCGTCACACCACATCTCATGTCATGGCGATGGCGGTGCAAAAGCTGTTCCCCAAAGCCCAAGTAACGATTGGTCCTTGGACAGAAAATGGTTTCTATTATGATTTTGATAATCCTGAGCCATTTACCGAAAAGGATTTGAAAAAGATCAAAAAAGAAATGATCAAGATACTAAATCGCAAGTTACCCATAATTCGCGAGGAAGTAACTAGAGAAGAAGCCAAATCCCGCATCGAAGCATTAGGAGAACCCTATAAGTTAGAAATTCTCGATAGTATCTCTGAACCCATCACCCTTTATTTTTTAGGAGATCAATGGTGGGATTTGTGTGCGGGACCTCATGTAGAAAATACAGCAGATATTAACCCCAAAGCTATTGACTTAGAAAGTGTCGCAGGGGCGTATTGGCGAGGAGATGAAACAAAGCAACAACTCCAACGTATTTACGGTACAGCTTGGGAAACTCCCGAACAGTTAGAAGAATATAAACGTCGTAAAGAAGAAGCCCTCAAACGCGACCATCGTAAACTAGGAAAAGAACTAGGATTGTTCATTTTTTCCGATCCTGTGGGTCCTGGTTTACCCTTGTGGACTCCCAAAGGGACTATATTGCGATCGCAATTAGAAGACTTTTTAAAACAAGAGCAAACAAAACGAGGTTATCTTCCTGTAATAACTCCCCATTTAGCCAGAGTAGATTTATTTAAAATATCGGGACACTGGCAAAACTATAAAGAAGATATGTTCCCCATGATGGCAGAAGATGAAGCATCAGCCGAAGCTGAACAGGGATTTGTCCTCAAACCGATGAATTGTCCCTTTCATATCCAAATCTATAAGAGTCAGTTGCGCTCCTACAGAGAATTACCCATAAGGTTAGCAGAGTTTGGGACAGTATATCGCTATGAACAATCTGGGGAATTAGGAGGTTTAACCAGAGTCAGAGGTTTTACTGTAGATGACTCTCACTTATTTGTAACTCCCCAACAGTTAGATGACGAATTTCTCAAAGTAGTAGATTTAATACTGACTGTATTTAAGAGTTTGCAACTGAAAAACTTTAAAGCCCGTCTCAGTTTCCGCGATCCTGCTTCCGATAAATATATAGGTTCAGATGAACTGTGGGAAACCGCCCAAGGAGCGATACGAAGAGCAGTACAGACTCTAGATATGGAATACTTTGAAGCAGAAGGAGAAGCAGCTTTTTATGGTCCCAAACTAGACTTTATCTTTGAAGACGTTTTAGGAAGGGAATGGCAACTAGGAACAGTACAAGTTGACTACAATCTCCCCAACAGATTTGACCTAGAGTACATCGTAGAAGATGGCTCACGTCAACGCCCAATCATGATTCACCGCGCACCTTTCGGCTCTCTAGAAAGACTGATTGGTATCCTAATTGAAGAGTATGGAGGAGACTTCCCCTTATGGCTTGCCCCAATTCAAATCCGTTTACTTCCCGTCAGTGATGCACATCGGGATTTTATTCATGAAGTAGCAACCAAAATGCAAACATTAGGAATTCGTGCTGAAGCAGACAACAGCAGAGAAAGACTAGGGAAAATGATTCGTAATGCAGAGAAACAAAAGATTCCTGTAATGGCAATAGTAGGGGATCAGGAATTAGAAGGAAATACCCTTAGTATCCGTACTCGTGCTTCCGGTGAGTTGGGTGCGATATCTGTATCAGAAGTAATAGACAAACTAACTAATGCTATTACTAATCACAGCAATTTTTAAATCTTGTAAGTTGGGCAGTGCATCGCCCTACGAAAATCTTTAATTTGTAGGATGGGTAGCGCGAAAGTGCGGTCTTGGACTCCCGCTTACAAGCTCTTGAAATGAATTCAAGAGACAGCGGATCGGCTTTCCCCCATGAGCAACTTTCGTAAGAAGAGCAGTAGCGAAACCCATCTATTTTTTGTGTTTGTTAGCTTTGATCTTGGAGCTAAATTTTACAGCAATTGTTGTTTTCTCGCGCAGAGAAGTCAGACCCCGCGTCGGCGTAAGACGCAAGGGAATGCTGACTTAGCAGAGGCGCAGAGGAGTTAATCTGTTGGTTTCATAGTTCATGATGAGAGATAAAGAGATAAAAGAGATAATTAATTCCATCAAAAATTGTTGAGTGTTGAATCCAACCAATAAGTAGATCTGCTATGGGCTGTGTCAAGGCTATGGACTGTATCATTTACTATAATTTATACAATAAATCCAAGATTGTAGAGCTTATAACTATCACTTTACTTGAAAAATCAATTATTAATTACAAACTAGAATCAATCAAATGCAACTACAAACTAAACCCCACTACTACACACCAGAAGAATATTTAGCACTAGAAGAAGCAGCAGAATACAAAAGTGAATATCATGATGGAGAAATTATCCCCATGACAGGAGGAACAACTAATCATAACGAAATTGCTGGAAATCTATATGCTAATCTCAAGTTTGGACTTAGGAAAAAATCATACAAAGTATATATAGGAGATGTGCGTTTATGGATACCCCGTCATCGCTTATATACCTATCCTGATGTAATGGTAATCAAAGACAAACCAATTTATGCAGACAAGGGAACAACGACAGTTACTAATCCCATTTTAATCATAGAAGTTTTATCGAAATCAACTCAAAACTACGATCAAGGAGAGAAGTTTAATTATTATCGTTCAATTCCAGAGATGCAGGAATATATATTAGTTTCACAAAAAAGTATCAATGTAATGCAGTATAGTAAAACTGAAGATAATAAATGGCTGTTATCAGAATATGAAGAGGAAGAAGTAGTTATTAAATTTAGTTCAATTGATTTTGAAATTGAGTTAGGAGAAATTTATACAGGTGTAGATTTTTCCGAAGTTGAATAGTTGAAATTGCAGCTTTTCTAAAGATTAAATCGGAAAGTTAGGTCTTAAAGCGCGATCGCTTTTTTTCAATTCAGTTTCAGGAAACTAACCTTGAAATGTTGTAAATATCTCGCGCAGAGTCGCAGAGTCGCAGAGAGAATCTAGAGATTGTATTGAGAAGTTAGAAGACAAAGCGATCTCTTAATTATTTGGTATCTTCTGAGTTATTTTTCAACTTATCAATCAATAAAGGAAGATTAAGCTCTATTTCAATACCAAAAAATTTTAGTTTTAGCAGTTTACTAATTGTAATCAATCCATCGTACAACTTTAGCTTACTTTCTTCTTCTAATGAATCAACTAAAACATATTCAACAGGTTTTGGGGAGGTAGCTAAAGAGTTATTCTCATACTGTGCAATTGTCACGTTAGCTAAACGTAATTGGGATTTAAGATCCTCAATATTAGCAATTAACTGTTGAGTAGCAATGTTGTAAGTATCAAAATTGATCTTTTCTTGTGGGACAATTGGTAAAGAAAAATAACCTACTAATGCTTTCTTTAATTCATCAATATCCATCTGTGATTCATCAACATTTATTGTCATGTATGTAATATCATCTCTATCAATTAGGCTGAGTTTACATTCAATATTTTGATCGAATAAAAATTTACCAAAGTAAGATAAATATTGTTTACATACATCTTTAAGATGCTTGGGAAAGTGGAACTTCAAAGATACTGTTTCAGATAATATAAGTACTTAAGCAAAATTAAATGTATATTTTTTGATAAAGTTTTATATGATTATTTATAGCGATCGCCTATCCCATTACTAGGCGATCGCTATAAATAATTGCAGGGAATATAAATTTAAAATGAGATATATCAAAGG
>JASJCP010000142.1 GCA_030065935.1 Xenococcaceae cyanobacterium MO_167.B27 | reverse complement strand
CTTTAAAGGTTAATTAGAGAAAAGTCAAATTTTTCTAATTATGTGTTTAAATTAGAAGATCAAGTTTTGAACAATTAAACTATGCCCGCAATTCATCCCACCATGGGACATGGGGGTCTTCTTGCGGAAGACAGATAAAATCAATCTTGATTCTTCTATCCACTGCTGTTGCAATTCGGTTTAAGAGAAGATATAAAAATCCAATGATAGCTCAGGAAATCTCTTAATTCCTCTGCGCGGATGCTAAGTCAGCATTCCCTTGCGTCTTACGCCGACGCGGGGGCGGAAGGGGGTTTCAAAACTCAATAAATTAGCTCCAAACACAAAACTGTCAAGCTCTTAAAAACCCCCTCCCGAATGACTTCTCTGCGTGCAATATTATCTTATCTATCGACAAAATATTCTACAAATATATAAAAATCCGTAGTTAATTTATTTACTATGCTGTCGCTTCTATAAAGGTTTAAATAATTTTATTGTGATTAACCCGATCGCGCTTTGGTAGTATTTCGTATCTTATTTTACAGTATTTGATGGGAATTTATCAGCGATCGCCGATTCCATCTCGTTAAGCACTCATATGGTTTATATTTTATATTGAGAAAATAGACATAATAATCTAAGTATCAAATACTACATAATTTCCCAGACTTAGGGTAAAAATACACTTAATAACTTGCGATATGGTTAATTTAGATATCAATAATATCAATCAGACACAATTAGAAAACAGTAATTTAGATACCTTACAGCCTTCTAGTAATGCTGATTTTGCGAGAAGACACATTGGGGTTACTCAAGCTGAAATCGAGCAAATGTTAGGAGTATTGGGAGTCGCAAGTTTAGATGATTTAATAGATCAGACTGTTCCTAATGCGATTCGTTTAGATCGCCTGTTAAAATTACCCACAGCTTTAAGTGAATCAGAAGCCCTAGCTAAACTCAAAGAGATCGCATCTGGTAATCAAGTATATCGTTCTTTTATTGGCACAGGATATCATAACTGTATCACCCCCCCAGTAATACTGAGGAATATTTTAGAAAATCCTGGTTGGTACACCGCTTACACTCCCTATCAAGCAGAAATCGCCCAAGGAAGACTTGAAGCACTGTTAAACTTCCAAACAATGGTAATAGACTTGACTGGTTTGGAAATTGCTAACGCTTCTTTGTTGGATGAAGGGACAGCAGCAGCCGAAGCAATGGCAATGAGTTATAGTGTTTGTAAAAATAAAGCCAAAGCTTTCTTTGTCGATAGTGGTTGTCATCCTCAAACCATAGAAGTTATTAAAACTAGGGCAAATCCTCTAGGAATTGAAGTAATTATCGATAATTTTGATACTTTTGATTTCTCTATCCCAATCTTCGGCGCATTACTGCAATATCCTGCAACAGATGGCACAATTCATGATTACAGAGAATTCATTACCAAAGTACAAAAAACCAAAGGCTTAGTAACTGTTGCAGCAGATATTCTCAGTCTGGCTTTACTGACTTCCCCAGGAGAATTGGGGGCTGATATTGCCGTAGGTAGTACCCAACGTTTTGGTGTACCCTTGGGTTATGGTGGTCCCCATGCAGGTTATTTTGCCACCAAAGAAAAGTATAAAAGACAAGTTCCAGGGCGTATCGTCGGGGTTTCTAAAGATATTCAAGGAAAAACAGCCTTAAGACTCGCGTTACAAACCAGAGAGCAGCATATACGTCGAGAAAAGGCGACTAGCAATATATGTACTGCCCAAGTTTTATTAGCGGTGATTGCTTCGATGTATGCGGTATATCATGGTGCAGAAGGAATTAAGAATATTGCGGTTAGAGTGCATAGCTTAACTGCGACTTTAGCAGTAGGCTTACGAGAATTAGGTTACAAAATTGCTGCTGAAAATTTCTTTGATACTCTCAAAGTAGAAGCGGATAATGCTAAGGATATTGTGCAGTTAGCAGCCACAGAAAAAATTAATCTACGCCTGATAGATGATAGTGCGGTAGGTATTTCCTTAGACGAGACTACTACAGAAAAAGATTTAGTTGATTTGTGGCGCATATTTGCAGGAAAAGACGAATTACCATTTACTGTTGCACAATTAAGCAATAATCCCCCCTTGTTAAAACAAGATAACTCTCTCAAACGCAGTAGCAAATATCTTACCGAGGCTGTATTTAATAAATATCACTCAGAAACCGAATTACTTAGATATCTCCACCAACTAGAAAGCAGAGATTTATCTTTAACCACTTCCATGATTCCCCTTGGTTCTTGTACCATGAAGCTGAACGCTACAGCAGAAATGATACCCGTAACTTGGGCAGAATTTGGTAATATTCATCCCTTCGCGCCCATAGAACAAACTCAAGGATATCAGCAGTTATTTCGGGATTTAGAAACCTGGTTAGCAGAAATCACAGGTTTTGCTGGTATTTCCTTACAACCAAATGCAGGCTCCCAAGGAGAATATGCAGGTTTACAAGTAATTCGCCAATACCATCGCAGTCGTGGTGAAGTTCAGCGTAATATATGTTTAATCCCCGAATCTGCCCACGGTACAAATCCAGCTAGTGCCGTAATGTGTGGCATGAAAGTAGTTGCTGTCAAGTGTGACTCAGAAGGTAATATCGACTTACAAGACTTGCAAACTAAAGCAGAAAAGCACAGTGATAAGCTAGCAGCCATTATGGTGACTTATCCCTCCACTCACGGCGTATTTGAGTCAGAAATTAAAGATATTTGTGCTATTGTCCACGAACACGGCGGACAAGTATATATGGATGGAGCAAACATGAATGCTCAAGTAGGATTGTGTCGCCCTGGAGACTTTGGGGCGGATGTGTGTCACCTCAATTTACACAAAACTTTCTGTATTCCTCATGGTGGAGGAGGTCCTGGTATGGGACCTATTGGGGTAGCTTCTCATCTCATTCCCTATCTTCCTGCTACTCCTCTTGATGAGCGCGAACAATCTATCGGTGCAATTTCTGCTGCGCCCTGGGGTAGCTCTAGTATCCTAACTATTTCTTGGATGTATATTGCCATGATGGGTGCAAAGGGTTTAACTGATGCTACTAAAATTGCTATCCTCAACGCTAACTATATGGCAAAACGCCTTGAGCCTTATTATCCAGTACTATTTAAAGGGGAATCAGGTTTTGTCGCCCATGAATGTATTATCGATCTGCGTCCTCTGAAAAAACGCGCCAGAGTAGAAGTAGAGGATGTGGCTAAACGTCTGATCGATTACGGTTTTCATGCTCCTACTGTATCTTGGCCCGTAATTGGTACAGTAATGATTGAACCTACAGAAAGCGAATCTCAAGCAGAATTAGACCGTTTTTGTGATGCTATGATCGCAATTTATCAAGAAGCAGATGCCATCGCAACAGGTACAATCGATCCTCAAGATAACCCCCTCAAAAATGCCCCCCATACCGCAGAATCCTTAATATGTGGAACATGGGAACATCCCTATACTAGAGAAGAAGCAGCCTATCCCGCACCCTGGACAAAAGAACATAAGTTCTGGTCTGTAGTAGGTAGAATTGATAATGCTTACGGCGATCGCAATTTAGTTTGTTCCTGTGAAGGAATGGAAGCTTACAAAGATTAAATGAATTACTTATTTATCATGGCTAATTTACAACAAATAAAAAAAGTTTCCGCTCAACTTCATTTAACTCTAGATAATCCTGAATCAGTAAGAAAACAACTGCAAAAAATTAATGAAGCCCAACAACAATTACGACAAATTAAACAAGAAGTCGTAGCGCAGTTAAATCAAATTAATAAACAAAGTCAAGCTTTTGGATTAGATGAAGCTGCATCTATAGGGTTACACCTATTTGGCAAACATCGTCTAGCTAGACAAGTTAATCGTCAAGGAAATAGAGCGGAAAGAAGACAAGCCAAAACAAATTGCCAACCCTATATAAAAATGCGTGATTTAATTGATAAATATTTATTTGAAGGCGATCGCTTGAGAACAATGGCTCAAAATTACTTACACAACAACTAACTACTAACCACTAACTATAGTAAGGGTAATACATGAATTACCCCTACTTACAAAAACGACGAAGCTATTGCAGATATTTGAACATAACATTTAACAAACTTGACTGTGTAAAAGGTTTAAGCAAATGATCTGTTGCACCAGCTAATTTAGATTTAGCTAAATTTATTTGACCTTCCTCTCCTGAGAGCATAATAATTGGGATATTTTTAAAATCATGGTGATTTCTTAATAAGCCACACAATTCATATCCGTTAATGTTGGGCATTTCTGCATCCAATAAAATCAATTCTGGCTTAATTTCTATTAACTGAGCCAAAGCATTCATTGGTTCTTTAATAAATGAAATAGTAAACATTTTAGGGTCTAGAAAGTCTTGTAACTCCTCATAGAGCTTAAAATTATCATCCACGCAAGCAACTTTCCAGGTTTTTTCTAGGGAAGAAATCGTTTCTTTACTATCTGAATTAACCGAGTTGCTATGTTGTTTTACTGACGATAAAACTAGAGGAGTATCTATATTTCCAAACAAATCTTCAACTGTCTCTTCAACTGTAATCTCTTCAAATAAATTCTTACTAGTGGGCAAAGAAGGTAGTTTATCGAAAGGTGGTTTAGGGCTTCTTGCTAGAACTGCATTGTTAACAATAGAAGGATAGAGAAGTCTCGCAACTATTAATTCATCCTTGTCAATTAAAGCACTAATCTGGCGAAAATTTAATCCCTTGAGCAGTTTGCAAATAGTTTCATTTTGTTCTGTGGTTAAGTTAGTGATCTTACTACCAGTAGAATTAGCTAAATACAGGCGTTGATAGGATGAGTGAATATGGGAAGCAAAAATTTTCCATGCTTGTAGTCTTTTTTGACACTGTTCCAGATAAGAATCAAGATCAAAGCTACACAGTTCTTGTAGTTGACTAAACTGTTCCACAAAACCATATTGTAGAGGTTCAGGAAGAGATAAGATAGACTCGAAAACTTCTCTGGTAATTCTTCTTAGTACTGTCACCGCCTCATCTGTAGTGATATACTTCTGATCAGAAGCAAGCCAGAGTAATCCTTGATAATCAGAAGGGTTGTCTGTGTAAGATTCGAGGACATTTCTAAATTTTTGACGGGCTTCTCCAATAACCTTATTATTTAAACTGGTATTACGGTTGCTTAGACGACGTAAGTGACGTTCTAGACGTTCAAAAGGAGCTAAAGAGTTAGTCGCGTAAATTAATTTACCTTTGTTAAAATAAATAAAAAAAATAATAGAATTGTAAGATAGCTGTAAACAGCCATTAGCGTTTAATTTAGCTAACTGCTTCAGTATATCTTCGAGTTTCAGGACTGAAGCTTGCTGAGTATCTTGCCCCATAGTTTAGTACAAATATTATAAAGATTAACGCCTTCGGTGGAAGAAGAACTTAAATACAATAGCAACACTATTAGAATACCCATCACAAATTGCGAACTAACACTTGAACCAGATAAAATCTTCATACAATCCCAAACAGAGCCAAACAGCGATCGCAAATTTTTCCCCTGTCAACAAAAACTAGATAAGGCAAATAGCTACAGATTAGCTAAAATGATCCTATATATAAATTAAAGGTAAAATAACTAGAATATGTAACTAACAAGATAAACTCTAAGACTCATCATCATAAAAGCAAATCCTATATACAGTTTCTAGTAAATACAAGTAATTAGGTTAAACAAACTCAACAGCAACATGACAACTGAAAATATACGTCTGCGTTCCGAATTTCTCAATACTCAAGTCATAACAGGTAACAGTGGTAAAAGACTAGGAGTAGTCAAAGAAGTACTAGTGGATATGGATCGCAGAGAGGTAGTCGCTTTAGGTTTGCGAGATAATCTACTGTCAGTATCAGGTATTCCCAAATATATGTATCTCAATAGTGTTCGTCAAACGGGAGATGTCATTTTAGTCGAAGACGAAAATGTAATTGAAGATATAGATATCGAAGCATACAATAAACTCATCAATTGTGAAGTTGTTACAGAAGCGAACCAACCTCTAGGAAAAGTTAGAGATTTTCAATTTGATGCAGAAACAGGCAAAGTATATGCTATTACCATTGCTTCTTTAGGCATTCCTCAAATTCCTGAACAATTGTTAAGCACCTACGAGTTATCTATGGAAGATGTGGTGACAAGTGGTCCGAATCGTCTTATTGTCTTTGAAGGCTCAGAAGAGCGGATCACTCAGATTACCGTAGGATTATTAGAACGTCTGGGAATTGGTCGTCCTCCCTGGGAAAACGAGGAAGAAAGTTATTATCCTCCTGTAATCAAAGCGGAAAATCAATTAGGTACAGGCGTACCAGAAAGACCCCCTATTACCACTCCTATTGAGACTAGAAGCCCCGTTAGAGAAGAACGCTGGGATGAGGATCAATGGCAAGAAGCTCGCGTTGTTCCCCCTGTACAACAGAAAGCAGAAGCAGTATCCTATGAAGAATATGAAGAGGATAACTGGGGAGAAACAGAAGCTAAAGAAGAGGAAGTCTATGATGTTCCTGTTTATGAGCCTGTAACTCCTGTTAAAGAACCAGAATACAGCAAATCCTCTGAGGATGTTTGGGATGATGATGAAAGCCCTCAACCCTATAATCCTCCTCCTGTAAATATTCCCCAAAAGCAGCTAGAAAAAATACCTGAGTATGAGGAAGAAAGAAACTAGAATTTGCCTATAATAATAGTAGGGTGGGCATTGCCCACCCTGCTCTATGTCCTATTCCCACTCGATAGTTCCAGGGGGTTTAGATGTGATATCATAGACGACTCGGTTAACACCCTTAACCTCATTAACAATGCGATTAGAAAGAGTTTCTAGTAAATGGTAAGGAACTTTTGCCCAGTCAGCAGTCATACCATCTTCACTAGTAATCAGACGCAATACTATAGGATGGGCGTAGGTGCGTTTGTCTCCCATAACTCCCACACTACGAATCGGTAACATTACAGCAAAAGCTTGCCAGAAGTCGTGATACATTCCTTGTTTAGCAATTTCCTCTCTTACGATGAAGTCAGCATCTCGCAGGAGATTCAGCCTTTCGGCGGTAACTTCCCCAATGATCCGAATTGCTAATCCAGGCCCAGGAAAAGGATGACGGTGGACGATTTCTTCGGGTAAGCCAATAGAACGCCCAACTTTTCTCACTTCGTCTTTAAATAGCTTCCGTAACGGCTCAACTAATTTAAAGCGCAGATTTTCGGGTAAGCCTCCTACATTGTGATGGCTCTTAATTTTGACAGCAACTCTTTCCCCTGTTTTAGGATCGACGTTAGTATCCGCAGATTCAATAACATCAGGATAGAGAGTTCCCTGTGCTAAATAGTCAAAAGGTCCAAGTCTGCTAGATTCTTCTTCAAAAACCCTGATAAACTCATGTCCAATACGGCGACGTTTTTCTTCGGGGTCTGTGACTCCTTCCATTTGCTTCAAGAAGCGATCGCGAGCATTGACGTATTCTACAGGAATCTTGAACTGTTTATCAAATATTTCCACCAATCTTTCAGGTTCGCCTTTACGCATAAAACCTTGATCGATAAACATACAAGTCAGCTTATCACCGATCGCCCGATTTAATAAGAATGCTAGGGTAGAGGAGTCAACACCGCCAGAAAGAGCTAGTAAGACTCTTTTGTCTCCTACTTTGGCTCGAATCTCTCGGATCGATTCTTCCACAAAGGCTTCTGTTGTCCAAGTTGGTTCACAATCACAGATGTGATACACAAAGTTGCGAATTAAGGGAATTCCTCCTTGGGAGTGGACTACTTCAGGATGAAATTGAACTCCAAAGAGTTTCTGCTCGTGATAGGCGATCGCAGCACAGGGGGTATTATCAGTATGGGCTAAGATCTCAAACCCTTCTGGGAGCTTAGTGCAAGAATCTCCATGACTCATCCACATTGTTGAGCCATCTTCTACATTAGTAAGTAAGTCTGTGGGGTCATCAATAAATAAAGAAGCTTTGCCATATTCGCCTCTGGTAGCTTTTTCCACCACTCCCCCCAGTTGCTTGACCATCAATTGCATTCCATAGCAGACTCCTAGGATCGGAATTCCCAAATTCCAAATTTCTGGGTCACATTCAGGTGCTTTTTCGTCATATACGGAATTAGGTCCCCCAGAAAGGATAATACCTTTAGGATCTAGATTTCGTATTTGTTCCGCGCTCGTGCGATAAGAAATAACTTCTGAATAAACTTGGGTTTCTCGAATTCGACGGGCAATTAATTCCGAATACTGAGAACCAAAGTCAATAATAGCAATAGTTTGACGATTGAAACTATTTTTCTGGGACTGATTAGGAGCAGTCTTGGTTGCAGATGCAACTGATTCTGTATGGATAGTCACTATTTACTAGATAATTCGCGTGGATGGACAAATAGACAAAGGATGAGAGGTAAGTTGTCAGGGCGGATCGAGGTTAAATTTTGGGGAATGTTGCCTTATTCTTGATTTGGAGTCCTCGATCCTGTGATTTATTTCTGAACTTTCATCATTTCTCGTAAACAATAATTACAAAAATTGGCTTTTATTCTCTAATCTCTTTTTAGATCAGTTATGATTAACGGGGTTTTCTGTTACTGTTTCTAAGTAGAGCTTAAAAATATTCATATAAATTTAACATAAATTGAGCAGTAAATCTGTAGCTGAGTTGCTTTTTTTGATCACCTTTCGCTCACGGTCAAATAAGATGCAACCTACTGTAACATTTTGGTCGGTATGTTTGCGAATATAATCCTGTGAACGCTGGTCTATAGATTCGGCGATCGCACTATAAACTGTTTCCACCCAATTACTCTGATCTTGTTGGTCTAAGTCCCTTAATAACTGCAAAGCGGACTCGGTGGTAGAACAAGTAAAAATTTGCTGCAATATGGAGTGAGGTAAATTCTGTTGAGCGCAATAGGCGGTTAAGATTTCTAGTCTCCCATCTGCTAGATGATGATGGGTGTGAAAAATTCCTCCAGCCAGTTTAATTAACTTACCATGATAGCCTACTAACAGAATAGATTTTACTTGTTGTATTCCAGCCATCACTAACATTGAACCCAACCAATTAGCAGTTTTTACCAGTCTTTCAGGATTAATCCCCCAAGTTTGAGCTAGGTCTAGCCCATTTTCCCCAATACAGAACACTAGAGAGTTAAATTTTCCAGCTTTTGCTTTTAGTTGACTTTGGAAAGATTCTAATTGACTAGGAGCAGTTAAAGGTTGTACTATGCCAGTGGTTCCCAGTAAAGATAAACCATCCACCACACCAAAAGCGGAATTAGAGGTTTTAACTGCTAGTTTTTGTCCCTCTGGTAAGATTATGGTGATAATGACTCTTTCATTTTCTCCCAATAAAGGTTCGAGATTACCAGTAATTAGCTCCTTAGCATAACTATAAATAGCAGCTTCATTTTGTTGATGGATTTTAATTCCCACTCCTGCGCCACCAACAATTGTGATTTTTGCTGCTTCTGGCTTTCTGGTTTCTTTTTCAACAATTGCCCACACAGGAGTATGGCGAGTAATATCTAGATGTTCCCCTGGATCGCTACGGGTAATAGCTAGTGCAGAATTGTGGCTAATCTTAGCTACCTGTTCAATGGGGATATTAACAGTTTGTGGGGGTTTAATCAGGTTGAATGTTACTTCTTTTTCTGTAGATTTATCCTGTAGATGTTGCCAAGCTGCGATCGCAGAAGCACAGGCAAAAACTGGTAAAGTGTAGCCCATTTTTATTATCTTATAAGGTTTCTAGAGAAAGTTTAGGGCTGTTTCAACAATCTCCCACAACCCGATTTCTACCTAAGTTCTTAGCTTTATATAAATTAGAATCCGCAGCAGCAATTAAAGCTTGAGGAGAATCGCTATGATGGGGAATACAACCAGCTACCCCCAAAGAGAGAGTGACATATAAATCCACAGGGGAACAGATATGGGGAATCTGTAAAGCTTGTATTTGTAAACCAATCTGGTGGGCTAATTTTTTTGCCCCTTCAGGAGTTGTATTGGGTAAAATTACAGCTAATTCCTCTCCTCCATAGCGAGCAGCCAAATCTGCTGGACGTTTAATCACTTTTTTGATGGCTAGGGCGACTTTTCGTAAACAGCGATCACCAGCCTGATGTCCATAAGTATCGTTATACAGTTTAAAGTGGTCAATATCGCACAAAATTAGAGATAAAGGCGATTTTTCGCGGGCTAAACGCAGCCATTCGCTCTGAATATACTCATCAAATTTACGACGATTAGCAATTCCTGTTAAACCATCAATCACTGCTAACTTTTCTAGCTCCTGATTAGCGCATTCTAGCTTATGATAGAGTTCTGCTTGTTTAATTGCGATCGCTAACTGCAAAGAGATTTGTCTCAGTAATTCTTTTTCTGGATTCTTCCAGACTATTTCATAAGAACATTTTTCAAGGTAAATTAATCCCCAAATTGTTTCTTCTACGATAATAGGAACAAACAATACTGAACAATTATGGGAATTTATTTCTGATAAGACAGCATTGGAAATATTACTTGAGATAGCTTCCAACAAGATATTTTTGCTGGCGAGAAGTTGAGATAAGTGTTTTTTGATTTTACTAATGCTGTTTTCTGAGTCGCAACCGATCTTAGTTCCTCTTTTGACGGATTCAAATAATATATCTGATATCTGAGAGTTTTCTATTCTCGCAATAATAATTCTTTCCCCATGAAGCAACTGGTTAATTTCTTTTACCGCAGTTTCTAAGATAATATTTAGGTCTAGAGATTGGTGAATATGTTGGGTAATATGTGCTAGGACTAGATTTCTTTGTGCTTCTTGAGCCAACAACTCTTCGGCTTTTTTTCGTTGAGTGATATCCCGACCCACAGCCTGATACTCGATAAGACTTTTATTTTGGAAAAGAGCGCGATAACTCCATTGTTGCCAACACACCTGCTCATCAGGAAGTTTTAGTTTATACTCGACTATTTTAGTAGGGACTTGATAACTTAAAGTACTCAAATCAGCTTCTACCGCAGTAATATTGTCATCAGTTAGGTCAGCTTTAAAGTTTTCCCCTAATAAATCTTGAGAATCTTGTTGAAAATAACGACAGTAAGCTTGATTCACAAAAGTCAAAGTTCCATCAGGCAAAAAGCGACAAACTAACTCTGTTTGGTCTTCCACAATACCACGATAACGAGCTTCACTTTGACGCAATTTCTCACTAATTTGTTTACGCTCAATGGAATAATTAATTGAGCGCAGTAGCAGACTACCAAACAATTGACCTTTAAAAATATAGTCTTGTGCGCCTTCTCTAAGAGCTTGCAGTGCTAGTTCTTCTCGTTCCATCCCTGTTAAAACTATAATAGGTATTTCTGCTACGAGATTTTGAATTTGTCTAATAGAGTCTAGTCCCGAACTATCTGGTAAAGACAAATCTAACAATACAACATCAAACTCTTTTTGTTGGAGATATTTCAGCCCTTCACTAATTAATTTTGCTTGTATTAAATCGAATTTATTAGTTTCTAGATTTTCAAAATACTTCTTCAGTAATAAGGCATCTGTCAAAGAGTCTTCTATAAGCAAAATTCTTACTGTCGTCATTTATGCGGGGGATTAGTCAAAACCAAGGTTATTTCACCATTATAGTTACCTGGTGCATATTAATAGGTTGCTCCAAAAAACTTTACTATGCTTTTAAAAAACAAGGCTTTACAGTCTGCTATTATGAGATTTGTTCAGTTGTAGGGAATTTTAGCAACATTAAACCAAAAATCTTCAATAATTTTAATAGTACGACAAAAATCCTCTGGGGTACTAGGTTTAGTAAGATAGCAATTAGCATTCATTCGATAACACTCTCTGATATCTTGCTCAGAAGCAGAAGCAGTAAGAATAATAACAGGAATATTCCGCAAACTCGGCTCTGATTGAATCTGAGCTAAAACTGCCAAACCATTTTTTTTTGGTAGATTAAGATCCAGCAAAATAATATCTGGACGAGGCATTTTATAGTATTTTCCCTTTTGATACAAAAAAGAAATAGCCTTTACTCCATCATCAATAATTCTCAAATTATGAGGAAGATCAGCCAGAGAAAACATCTTAGCAATTAGTTTGGCATCACTACAAGAGTCTTCTACCAATAAAATTTCTAGTGGTCTATGCTTAGTTATCATCTTCATTCCCTAATTCTTGTTGCTCTTGAATTGGTAGGGAAACATAAAAAGTTGATCCTTTACCCACAATAGATTTTACCCAAATTCTACCACCGTGCAAATCAGCAATTCTGCGGCAAATAGCTAAGCCAATTCCCGTACCTGGGTACTGTTGATGGTTATGAAGCTTTCTAAAGACATTAAAAATGTCTTCAGTATATTCAGAATCAATACCAATTCCATTATCTCGAATTGTAAATATTAATTCCTGGGATTTTTGAGTAGCAGAGATATAAATTTTGGGTGTAGATTTGGGGTTGCGGAATTTGATGGCGTTAGCGATGAGATTTTGCCAAAGTTGAATGAATTGGGTTCTATCAGCGATCGCATTTGGTAAATTGACCCAGTGTATTTCTGCGTTAGTTTCAGCAATCGCAACTGCTAAATTAGCAATAACTTCTTGTATAATTTCCTCACAGTCAATTTGACTCAGAACTAAGTTTTGACGACCTAGCCGAGAAAAAGTTAACAAATCCTCGATCAACTCTCTCATGCGGGCTGCGCCATCTTTGATAAAATCGATATATTCTTGGGCTTCTGGATTTAGCTGTGATTGATATTCCTCTTGCAGTAGATAACTAAAACCACTAATACTGCGTAGCGGTTCTAATAAGTCATGGGAGACAATATAAGCAAACTGTTGTAATTCTGCGTTGGAGGCTTCTAATTGTTGAGTACGATTAGCTAATTCTGCTGCTTGACCACATCTTTCTATCCCACCAGCAATAATTTCCCCTGTAAGTTTTAGTAATTGAGTATCTCTTTCTGTCCAAGATTTTGGCTGATTCAGTGCTTCTAGTGCCACAATTCCTTTCAAAGTAGTACCATAAAACAGAGGTACTATTAATAAAGATTGGATTTGATGAGTGGTTAAATATACGCGCTCGCGCTCCGCTTCGGTCGGTAAATGATCCAATTCAGGGAGGTTAACAATGACGTTACTTTTAATATTAGTCATAATCCAGGGAAACTTAGACTCTATTTCTTGCTCCCACTCAGAAAGAGAGGGAAATTCTGGGACTGACCATTTTTGAGTCACTTGTAATTTGTTATTTTGTTGGGTGAACAAAATCAGATAACTGCGATCTACTCCTACACACTTGCTAATAAAGTTTAAAGCTTTCTGAATAGTAGAACTTAATTCTGGAGGAGCAATATTAACAAAACAATGAGAAAGATAACCTATTAGCTGTTCTAGTTGTATTTGGCGATATAAAGCAGACTCGATCTGTTTTCTTTCCTCAATCTCTGTAGTTAACTTCTGATTGACTTGTTCTAATTCTGCGGTACGTTCGTCAATTTTCTGTTCTAGTTGAGTATTGAGATTGCTGATTTTAGAATCTAATGACTGACACTTATCAAGTTCTTGAGTTAGTAGATTGCTAATATGTTGTATTTGTTGAGAACTGGGAAAATCCCCAACTTGGGGAATTGCAAAAAACAGCCAAATTGTAGCAATCAAGGCAATAATCGCAGTTAATACCTGAGCATATCCCCAAAACCAATAGTGAGGCTGCCATATATTTGCCAAACTGAAGATATGAATTGTACCACCACTGAGCAAAAAAACCGTTAACAGCCAGAGAAATAAAGTAAAAGATCTATCCTCTCGGCGATAAATCCCATAAATTAGTAATAGTGAGACAAAATAATCGGTTAAGGCGATCGCTATCCCCGAGATTCCACGTAACCAAACTAAGTTCTCTCCCCAAACTTCATTAGCAAAAAAAAGTTTAACCAGTATTGGTAATTTGAGGAACATAATATTATTTATTATCTAAGCCATCAGGAATATTTTTCATCTATTCCGTAGTTTTTCGTTTATCTTTATATCTTTATATCTTTATATTCAAGAACTTGGGGTAAATAACCAACAAAATTAAGAAAATTAAGAAGTATGAATAAAATTGATTATCTACGTCTGAGTTTAATTGATAAATGCAACTTTCGCTGTCAATACTGTATGCCAGAAGAAGCGCAGTTGAAGTACATTTTGCATCAGGACTTATTAACCAATGAAGAAATAATTACTTTACTCAAAAAGGTTTTTATTCCATTAGGCTTTACTAAATTCCGCCTGACTGGGGGAGAGCCTTTATTGCGCCCTGGGTTAGAAGACTTAGTAAGAGATATAGCTAATTTACCCGAAACGGAAGACTTAGGAATGACTACCAACGGTTTTTTATTAACCAAGATGGCGCAGTCGCTTTATAATGCGGGTTTACGGAGGATTAATATTAGTCTTGATTCTCTCAATCCCCAGACTTTTGATTGGATTATTGGTAATGGTAATCCTAGCCGTTGGCAACAAACCTGGCAAGGCATTTTAACAGCTTATGAAGTGGGATTTGACCCTTTGAAACTAAATGTAGTGATAATTCCTGGGGTTAATGATGGAGAAATTTTAGACTTAGCAGCCCTTACTATAGAGCGTAATTGGCACATTCGCTTTATTGAATTTATGCCCATTGGTAATGGAGAATTATTTACAGAAAAGGCTTGGATACCTTCAGAAGAAATAAGACAACAAATCCGAAGTAAGTGGGGTTTAGTGACATCTAATGTAACAGGGAATGGTCCTGCGGATGTCTTTCAAATTCCTGATGCGAAGGGAACTTTAGGGTTTATTTCTCAGATGTCAGAATGTTTTTGCGATCGCTGTAATCGAGTGCGCCTCTCTGCGGATGGTTGGCTACGCCCTTGTCTGCTCAATGAAGAGGGTCAGATAGATTTAAAAACAGCTTTACGTCAGGGGGTTGATGGTGAAATCTTAAAAACTCAAGTACAAAAACTCTTAGAACTCAAACCAGAGATTAACTTTAAGCAGAGGGACGCTGGTACTGATACAGGATTTTACAGTCGTACCATGTCCCAAATTGGCGGATAAAATTCCCCGAGTTTATGCCATGCGAGAATAATACTCAATCACTAATAGTTCGTTAATTGGGAGAGCAATCCATTCTCTGTCGATGATGCCATTAACTTTACCAGTCAAGGTATTTTTATCGAATTCTAGGTGACTAGGTAGATTAGCCAACCCAGGATATTCCATATTAGTTTGTACCAAACGACGAGAGCCATCGCGATCTCTGACAGTAATCACGTCTCCAGGGCGACATTGATAACTAGCAATATCAACTACTCTACCGTTAACAGTGATATGACCGTGATTTACCAACTGACGCGCAGCAGGAATTGTTCCAGCCATACCCAAGCGAAATACAGTATTATCCAAGCGCATTTCTAGCAACTGGAGTAGAGCTTGTCCTGTAGAGCCTGTAGCTCTACGAGCTTTACGCACATAACGAATTAACTGTTTTTCTGTTACCCCATAATTAAAGCGGAGTTTTTGCTTTTCTTCTAGACGAATGGCATATTCAGAACGTTTTTTTCTGGCTTGACCATGTTGTCCAGGGGGATAATTTTTTCTTGGGCTTTTACGACTTAAACCTGGTAATTCTCCCAAGCGACGCACGACGCGCAAGCGAGGGCCTCTATATCGAGACATATAATACTCTCCTAATGTTAATACTTACTAAATAGTCCCAAATAGACTATTATACTATTGCTTCGCGATTTTAATCTACAAAAAATTGCACTGTTTTTTGATGGCAGTTCTCAGCAATAATCGATACTCTGAAGGTTTAATAATGTAAGAGCCAAATCTTTCGAGATGGGGGTTTTGTAGTTGAGCATCAAACAACATATAACCGCGATTTCGCAAATGCTCTACCAATTTTACCATCGCGGTTTTAGAACCATTACTAATGCGGTAAAACATTGATTCTCCGATAAATACCCCACCAATAGCAATACCCAAAATTCCTCCTGCTAGTTCATTTCCTTGCCAAGTTTCAAAACTATAGGCGTATCCTGCTTTGTATAAAGCCAAATAAACTTGTTGTAGTTCTTCAGATATCCAAGTAGTTTCGCGGTCTGCACAACCATGACAAACTGACTCAAAAGCACGATTAATCTTGACAGAAAATCTATTTTGATTCAACACTCGCTGTAATGATTTGGGATAACGGAATCTCTCATCTAGAGGAATTAAGGTTCTTTGATTACTAGAATACCAGCCTAATACATCGTCATCATCTGCCATCAAGAAATAACCCTGACTGTATCCGTCAATAATTGCAGTTACATCTACATCTATGTTCATAATTAATATAGTGGCACATCAAATCAATGTTTAAATATTGGGATAGATACTAGTAATTGCAACTCAACCATGACTCAACAAGCCCAACCCATTCCACCTATAACTTTACCTCCCATAGAAAACCCCCAACAGGAACAACAATGGTTAAAAACATCATTACATAAATGGCTCGATGAAGAATTTATCCCCGAAGCAGTAAATGAAAACATTGCTATTAGAGCCTCGGAAATTTTTATCCGTCAGCGTTTAGAAGGGGAAAATGACCTTGGTTCTTTGGTAATTGCTATTGTGACAGAAATGCAAGCCTTTGATTTTAGTCAGAGTTTTTATGGAGAATTTGCCATCGCCAATGCCGTAAGTGATTTGATTTTAGATAGTTTGGGGATTGATCGGTGTTGTGGCGCATAATTAAATTCACAATATTGGATACTATATTAAGTACCATTACAAAATTATTTGTACATTATCTATATCCCTATTCTCTATTCCCTATCTCAACTATCTAATTATTAATGACGCGCTAATTACTTATGCTTTGGTCTTATAAGACTCCTGGTATTCCGGATCAACTCTTTGAGCGTCTCCCTGGTATTCCTTTAAGTAAAAAAGAAATTCGGATTTTATTAATTGCTTCTCTGCGGATGAAGTCAGATTCGGTATTGTGGGATATTGGAGCAGGAACAGGGACAATTCCTGTTGAGACTGGTTTATTATGTCCTGACGCGCAAATAGTCGCTATAGAAAGAGATGACGAAGTAGCAACCCTCATCCGCCATAACTGCGATCGCTTTGGGGTGGAAAATGTCGTAGTTATTGAAGGTAGCGCACCAGACTGTTTAGAAACACTAAAACCCCAACCAGATAGAATTTGTCTCGAAGGTGGTAAACCCATCAAAGAAATCCTTAAAAAAGCCTGGGAATTCTTGCAGCCAGAAGGGCGCATTGTAGCTACCGCTAGCAATTTAGAAAGTCTTTATACCATCTCTGAAGGATTGTCAGAACTGCAAGCACGTAATATCGAAGTAGTACAGTCTGCGGTTAATCGCTTGGAAACAAGGGGAATGAATCAAACTTTTGCAGCCCTGAATCCCATCTTCATTCTTAGTGGCGAAAAGCTTTAACTTCTCTCCAAAAGAAGTCCCCCGACTTGTGGGTGGGAATCCCGCGTATAAACACTTAGGGTTTCCCCAAGTGAGCTACCCCTCATGAATTTTGGTCAGGTTTTATAAAGTAGAAACATTTTCTTTATGAAAACATAATAAAATAAAGTTTCTAAGATTTGTATCATATACATGGTCGATGACCCGCCTTCACGACTAAAAGGCCGTACTCAAAAACCATCTCAGAGTGATTCAGTTCACGAGTAGCGTAAGTACTAGCGTGGGAAGGGAAGCCCGTTAGCCAATGCGTAAGTCCGTAAGCTTGTGGGACATACAGATATATTCCTTGGGGCGCAGGGAATGTAGCCTGGGTATAGCAAAAGCTATACAACTGGAGCGTACCACCAGCAATGGTGAAGCCAAACCAGTAGATATGGTGTAAGACCAAGCCTAGCTTGCTAGAGAAGGCAACTGTAAATGAAACAGGAAGCCCCCGTCTAGACGGTGGGTACGTCACAATTTAAGGTAAGAACCAACGGATAATTATTGATTTTTTGGTGGAAAAGGAAGTATCAACATAGTGGTTGAACAAGGGGAGCAACCCTCGCCCTCCTCCTATCAATCCTTTTCGAGAGCCAAAGAGGTAATTATTAATTAATTAATTAATTCAAGAAGGCGTTATCTAAGATTACAAGTTAAAATTTCCTTAGTATTTTATTAACCTTTAATAAGGTTATCTTAAATTTTACTCCCAAAATCTTTCTAGCCTATGTCAGCATAGCGCGTTATGTCCCTAAATCGTATTATTAGTGCCATTGTGGCCATCGCATTAGCCCTCGGAATGATTATTCTCGGAGGGTGGTATTTTTCTATTGGTATTGGAATTTTAATTTTTTTGGCACAAATCGAGTATTTTCGTCTAGTGCGGGCTAAAGGAATTGAACCAGCAGGAAAAACCACTATGGTAGTTTCCCAACTATTACTAATTAGTGCTACCATCACCCCTAACATTACTGATGCCATGTTTTGTTTAGGGGGGACTATTATTTGCTTTTATCTGCTATTTCAGCCTAAGATGGCAACTATTGCCGATATTTCCAGTTCCATTTTAGGTTTATTTTATTGTGGTTATCTTCCCACCTATTGGGTAAGACTGAGAGTAAGTTTACCTGATTCGGTAGCGATGAGTAATCTACCTTTAGATGGTTATTGGCCCACTTCTTGGCTAGACTTGCGGACTTTTCCCTCGGCTCTAATCTTAACTTTTTTAGTAATGGCTTGTATTTGGGCAGCAGACATCGGAGCTTATACTATGGGTAAAAGTTTTGGTCGCACCAAATTATCTGCTATTAGCCCCAAGAAAACCGTAGAAGGGGCTATTTTTGGGGTGATGGGTAGTTTAATTGTGGCAGAACTCGGAGCTTGGTATTTTAGTTTCCCTGCATGGCAACTAAGCGGTATTATTTTAGGCAGCCTCATCGGTGTTACCAGTCTTCTGGGAGATTTAACCGAATCGATGATGAAACGAGATGCAGGGGTGAAAGATTCAGGACACTTAATACCAGGACATGGAGGTATTCTAGACCGTACTGATAGTTATGTCTTTACTGCACCTTTGGTGTATTATTTCGTGACTTTGTTATTACCATTGATGAGTTAAAAGGTAGGGTGGGCAGAGATGAAAAATTCGGGTAATAGGGCAAGATTTTGCCACAATGCCCACCAGATTTAATTTTATTTGGTTGATTGAGGTGGGCAAATTCATGATAAAAATACGGGAGTAGGGAAACCGCTATCTTTTAAGTAGCCGAGGAACTACGACACGAGCGGTTTTAACCGCCGTGAAGATTAAAAACCATAAACATAACCATCTTTACAATGAACTTGTTTACAAT
>JASJCP010000018.1 GCA_030065935.1 Xenococcaceae cyanobacterium MO_167.B27 | reverse complement strand
ACCTGTTCTTGTTGTGGGTATATCAATAAAGAATTGAGTCTTAAAGATAGAGAATGGGATTGTCCAAGCTGCAATACAAAAGACATTCCAAGAGACTTAAACGCAGCAGTAAATTTGCAAAGAGAATCCGCATCTTCTCTTGGGCTAGACACTGTAAGACTATCCTCGATAGCTAGTGTTGCTTGACCCCAGAATCCCCGCACCTTCAGGGCGGGTGAGTATGTCAATCATCGTCTTGCTTCCGTATCTATGTGCGATAAAATTATGGTTTTAAAAGCTGGTAAACTAATAGAACAAGGGACTCACCGACAATTATTACAAAAATAGGGTGAATATGCCCATCTGTGGCAAATGCAAGCTCAAGCTTACCAAATTTAGCTGCTAATAAAATTCTGAAAAGTTCTCAAATATCAAGTCTTTGTTGCTAATTTTGCCCTTATTTGCTTTTCAACAACTCTGTTTAATTGGGTGATTTGCCATTGCCTGAATGTAAATAGTATTAAATTATTAATTATTTATTTACATTTAACCTTTAATATAAAGCTATGAACTATCCTCATTAAAAATAAAGCTAAACCGCATATGTCATTTTTCCGCCAAAGTGGTTTTGTTGGTGAGAGTCAATCCTGTCAGAACCCAGAAGATTTAAAGCGATTGATCGACATTATCCATCAAGAGCTAATTCCCAATCTCAAAATTGAGAGTATTGAGCCTTATAACCCTGTCGTAGTCCATCAAGTTCCAGAACCTTGGCAAATTTTGGGGACAGGGAATTATGCAGGTGTATTATACCATTCAGACTATTCTGATTTAGTAGTAAAAGTTTACGCGCCTGGACGCTTGGGCTGGAAAGAAGAGTTAGAAGTGTATCGTCGTTTGGGTTCTCATCCTGCTTTCTCAGAATGTTTTTATGCGGAAAATAATTTCTTGGTTCTTAAAAGACTATACGGAATAACCCTATACGACTCTATGAATAAGGGTTTAAAAATTCCTCGACGGGTAATCGAAGATATCGATCTCGCTTTAGAATATGCGAGTCGTCGCGGTTTACATCCTCATGACGTTCATGGACGCAATGTAATGATGTTAAAGGGTAGGGGAATAGTGGTAGATGTGTCAGATTTTTTAAAGCAAGAACCTTGTTTAGCCTGGAAAGATTTAAAAAAAGCTTACTATTGGCTATATCTACCGCTCTTTTCTTGGCATAGATTGCGATTACCCTATTTTGTTTTGGATTTAGTCCGCACTACCTACCGCCTCTTCCGTCGCTTCGTTGATAAGAGAGTTAAGATTAAAAGTCGGTAAACTGGCGATCGCATTGCTCAAAATATCGGTCATCGTGACGGATAGCAATTACTACTAATCCTGAGATTGTGCCAGAAGCATTGGCGATCGCATTAATTCTGCTGTTAAAGTTGCTAATAGCTTAGGCGCACCAACAGTTTCCAAATGCTGTAACGGACAATCAAGAATACGTTGAGTCATATTGAGACGTAAATCGTAAATAATTTCTTGCGATAAACGACTCATCAAAATCGAAGTAGCAGTTTGAAACACTAGCAGACTTACACAAAAAGCCAAGGTGTCTCAACAGGCAGACTATTTAAGTTGGCGATCGCATAATTAATCACAGCAATAACACCAGCACTACTACCACCACTTAAAAAGCTCGATATAGCTGCTAAAAAGAAGTTTTTGCCAGAATTTTTTAGTAGAAGACGGATAATTTTCATTTAAGATTAGGAGTATCAGATAAAAAACTATTACGATACCGTTAGAGTTAAATGATAGTAGGTACTACAGAAGCAGCTAAAATTTTAAACATATCTACCGCAAGGTTAAGAGTACTTTTGATTCAAGGAAGAGTAGAAGGGGCTTACAAGATAGGAAAGATGTGGTTGATTCCTTTATTCAAAGACAAACCCATAATTCAGAAAGGTAAGAGAGGTCCTGCTCCCCGTTGGTGCAATCCTAGAAAGCCAGCCAAAACAATTATCCACGTTAACACTCATAAAATTAAACAGAATCAAAAACACCATCAGAAACAAGCAGTCATTACGGTAAAAAAAGGAAAGACTAACCAGTATGGGCATGAAGTAGAAATACCAGGAGGATGTCGTGTTGTTTATAGCCCTGATAAGCGGATGTATGGTGCAAGGGTGTGGATCGAGACTTTATTTGATGTTGAGGTAATTTCTTGTTCTTGATTGACACTTGAACAATAACTTGGGTAATTCGCTAAGATCGGCTTAGTTGAAATAGTCAACCCTTCTAGTAATGCAACAGATACCCACAATTAAAGCTGCTTCTGGTTTGCGCTTAACTATGCGCCGAATAAATGCTATTTTGCGCCCTCTTGATTTTATGGAGAGACGGAACAGAGAATATGGAGATTTTTATCAAATTAAATTTAAAAATGCTCCGCCAACAGTTATGACTAGCAATCCTCGGGCGATCGAGGATATTTTTACGGCTTCTCCAGATAAATTTGAAGTCGGTAGGGGTAATAAAGGTTTAGCTTTCTTAGTAGGAGATAATTCTTTACTGTTATTAGATGGGAAAGCACACAAAAATCGCCGACGTTTATTAATGCCTTCTTTTCATGGCGAATCTTTACAAGAATGCAGCGAAAAAATAGTATCTATCACTAACAAATTATGCGATCGCTTGCAGGTAAATCAATCTTTTAAAGTTCGTCGTGTAATGCAAGAAATTACTTTAAGAGTGATTTTGAGTGTAGTATTTGGTATTGATTCTGGAGCAAGATACGATCGCTTGCGAGAATTATTAACAAGACTTTTAGAAACATTTAATACTCCTTTAAGTTCGAGCTTGATATTTTTCCGATTTCTACAAAAAGATTGGGGAAAATATAGTCCTTGGGGTCGTTTTTTACTGTTAAAAGCAGAAATTAGACAATTAATTTATGCAGAAATCAAAGAACGACGAGAATTATTAGCTTCTGGAAAATCAGAGCCTAGAGATATTTTCAGTTTATTGTTATCAGCAAAAGACGAAAATGGCGAGGGAATGACAGATGAAGAATTGCACGATGAATTAATAACTTTACTGTTTGCGGGACACGAAACCACTGCTTCTGCTTTAGCTTGGCTTTTTTATTGGGTTCATTATCTTCCAGAAGTTCAAGAAAAGTTACGCTTTGAATTAGATTCTCTAGGAGAAAATCCCGACTACAAAGAAATAAATAATTTGACCTATTTAGATGCAGTAATTTCAGAAACCCTACGCATTTACCCCATAGTAGCTGGTACTTTTGGGCGCATTTTGAAACAACCAATGTCAGTTATGGACTACGAGTTTGATCCTAAAACCTGGTTGATGATTTCTATTTATTCCCTTCATCATAGAGAAGATTTATACGCCAATTCAAAGCAATTTAACCCAGAAAGATTTGTCCAAAAAAATTATACTCCTTATGAATATATGCCATTTGGTGGAGGAAATCGTCGCTGTTTGGGGTCAGCTTTGGCATTATTAGAAATGAAGTTAGTAGCAGCCACAGTATTATCACGCTTTCAATTAGATTTGGCTAGTAAAAGCCCTATGTTACCAGTGCGTCGTGGTTTAACTATTGCTCCTCCAGCTTCCTTTAAAATGGTATTAAAAAATAAAATAGAGTAGCTTTTAGGGGATATTTAATTGTGCTGTGTGTCGAGGAACTTTTAAAACTGGAGTTATTTCAACAACTTCCCGAATCTCGTCTTAATTGGATATGCGATCGCGCTGAATCAATCAAGCTAACA
This sequence comes from Xenococcaceae cyanobacterium MO_167.B27, assembly GCA_030065935.1. Taxonomy (GTDB): domain Bacteria; phylum Cyanobacteriota; class Cyanobacteriia; order Cyanobacteriales; family Xenococcaceae; genus JASJCP01. Next base: position 49,605 of record JASJCP010000018.1, on the reverse strand, counting down.
AAAGGAGAAATATTAGTCAAAGAAGGAGACATCCATAGAGGATTTTTTCTGCTATTTTCAGGTGATATTGGTATTACTAGATTTAGCGAAGGCATAGAAATACCTGTAGGACAGCATCAAGCTCCAGCTTTCTTTGGTGAAATCCAGATTCTCACTGGCGATCTAGTACCTGTTACCCTAAGAGCTTTAACTGATTGTCGCCTCTACGAAATCACTGGAGAGGAATTTCTCATCATACTTCACGAATGCCGTAACTTTGAAAGAACCATATTCCAGACAGTACAAAAGAGACTCAGAGGATTAGAATCATTCATCCGCAATCGTGAAAAAATGGCAGCACTAGGAACTTTAGCTGCTGGTTTAGCTCACGAACTTAACAATCCTGCTGCTGCGGTAATTCGTTCTCTGCAAGATTTGATTCCAGCAATCTTGGAATTAGAGCGCATGAATTTAGTCTATGGACAGCGTAATGTAGAAAAAGACCATACAGAAAAATGGCAGAAAGCTAGAGAGGATGGTTATTCTTTCCTGCTGAATAATCGTTTAGAATCCTTAACCCTGATGGATCGCGAAGACGCATTGCTTGACTGGTTAGAAGACTATGGAGTCAAAGATGCAGGAAAATTAGTCGAACCATTAGCAGCAGCCAATATTCAACCCGAGCTTTTAGAGGAGCTTCTATCAAGGTGGCGCGACGATTCCACAGAATTAAGAGACATGGGAATACGTTGGCTAGCTTTGTCTTTTGATGTGATGATGATGATTCAGTCAGGATTACGAGGTGCAGAAAGAGTTTCTGAGTTAGTCAAGTCGATGCGCTCTTATTCCCATCTAGATCAAGGTGCAAAACAACGGATAGACATTCATCAAGGAATAGAAGATACCCTGCAACTGTTATCCCACAAATTAAAACAGGGTATTAAAGTCAATCGGGTTTACGATCGCACTCTACCCCAAATACCAGCTTATGGTAGTGAACTGAATCAAGTTTGGACGAATCTAATTGATAACGCGATCGATGCTATGGATGGAAAAGGCACAATTGAAATTACTACTGTCAATAAATGGGAGCATATCATAGTAAAAATCACTGACTCTGGAACAGGTATTCCTGAGACAATTCAATCTCGTATTTTTGAACCATTTTTTACCACCAAACCCATAGGAAAAGGCTCAGGTTTAGGTTTAGAACTTGTGAGGCGCATCGTAGAAAATCGCCATCGCGGGTCAATTTCTGTAGAATCCGAACCAGGTAAGACTTGTTTTAAAATCTGTTTGCCAACCAATAGTGAAAATTCCCAAGCCTCCACTATTGCATAAGTCTCATCAACCCTGGTGAAGACAAGGCAAAAGGCATTCATGCAAAAGGTCAAATTACAGCTTTCTTAAAGGAAGATTACAGATGTAGGTAAAGTAATAAGTTTATAATTTAAAAATTAATGGCGAACCGTATCGGAGCGATCTCATTCATACCCAAGTCAAACTAAATGCAGTGGAGGATTGGGAAATAACCAATACGGGAGTAATGGATCATCCTTTTCACATTCACGTCAATTCTTTTCAATTTATTAGTCGTAACGGTCAACCAGAATCATTACCCGCTTGGCGGGATACAGTGCTAGTAAGAAGGGGTGAAACTGTCCGCATTCGTATCCCCTTCCGCGATTTTGCTGGCAAAACTGTTTATAACTGCCATATTCTCGACCATGAAGATTTAGGCATGATGGGTAATTTGATGATTGATGCTTAAGCATTTCAATCTATTGGTGGGTAAGGTAAACAAGTTAACTTTTATTGCATTCGCTAAAGTCTCTAGTTAACTAGAGACTCTAGCATAAAAGTAGAAGAAAAATTGACTAATAGGAGCAAGGAAAATGAAAATCAACCTGACCAATAAATCTATTAAAAATGCTGCTCTAGCTAGTGTCCCTTTACTAGCACTTAGTTCTACTTCTCTTTTTGCACAAAATATTTTCTCAGAATCCACATCCGAATCTAATTTTGCTCCTTGTTGGGGTACATCTGCTGGTTCCAAAACTTATCAACGTCACCAGCAATGGATGGCTCAACAGGGTTCGATGATGGATCAAGGTAGGCATGGAAGGGATGGTTGGGGACACCACTCCCAATACGGCAGAATGTATGACCCGAATAATTTGGCAACCGTCAGTGCAGAGAATTTGTAGCCCATAGTAACGTGAGGTGAAATGATGAACAAGCGTCAAATCGAAATTTTTACTGCTGACTGTCCCCTCTGCGATGAAACCGTCAACACGGTGATTGGACAAGCTGGGGTTTCCCCAGCGTCCCTCACCGTCAAAATGGTACGGGAGTTAGCTTGTTCTAGTTGTCAGATATCAGTTTATGACCTAGGAAAAAAAACGGATTGGGCTAAAGCAGAGCAATATGGAGTCAATGGAGTACCAGCGATCGCTGTCAATGGTCGTTTAGTGTTAACAGGAAAACCCAACACAGAACAATTACAAGCTCTAGGTATTGGACAGCCTATTTAATTTTTATTGACAATAGTGAAATAGAGATGGGAACTCCAAGGAGAGAGTTAATCTGACCCTCTAAACAAACTAATCCCCAACCAGCACGGGAGAAAATTATGGAAACACGGAATCTAAGATTAAAAGGTATGAGCTGTGCTTCTTGTGCTTCTAGCATTGAACAAGCGATTCAAGAAGTGTCAGGAGTAACTAAATGTAATGTGAACTTTGCTCTCTCTCAAGCTACAGTGACCTATAATCCTCAAAAAACTAACTTAACCCGTATTCAAGAAGCAGTAACGGAGGCGGGTTATGCTGCTGTTGCTGAATCAGAGCAAGAAGAAGATGCGGAGAAAAAAGCCAGAGTTGCCGAACAAAAAGAGATAACTCGTAAAGTCATCGTCGGTTCTATTATTAGTGGACTGCTAATAATTGGCGTTTTGCCCATGATGACAGGTCTAGAACTCTCTTGGGTTCCTGCATGGTTACAGAATTTTTGGGTGCAGTTCATTTTAGTAACTCCCGTACAGTTTTGGGTTGGCAAAGCCTTCTTTGTAGGGGGATGGAAAGCTTTTAAACGTCATTCTGCGAACATGGATACCTTAGTGGCTTTAGGAACTGCTGTAGCCTACTTTTATTCTCTATTTGTAACTATATTTCCCCAGGTTTTAGAATCTCAAGGGCTTGAAGTCGCAGTTTATTATGAAGTAGCCTCCGTCGTTATTACCCTCGTTCTCTTAGGAAGATTATTGGAAAATCGTGCCAAAGGACAAACTTCAGAAGCCATCCGTAAATTAATGGGTTTACAGGCAAAAACTGCCAGAGTGATTCGTCATGGACAAGAGAGTGATATTCTGATTGAACAAGTAGTAGTAGAAGATGTAATTGTCGTCCGTCCAGGAGAAAAAATCCCCGTAGATGGAGAAGTAATTGAAGGGGAATCCGCCATCGATGAATCAATGGTCACAGGCGAACCGATTCCTGTTACAAAGAAACCAGGGGATGAGGTGATTGGAGCAACAATTAATAAGACGGGAAGTTTTAAATTTAAAGCTACCAAAGTAGGCAAAGATACAGTCTTAGCCCAGATTGTTCAATTAGTGCAAGATGCCCAAGGCAGTAAAGCCCCTATTCAACAATTAGCGGATCGGGTAACGGGATGGTTTGTCCCAGCAGTAATAGCTATTGCGATCCTAACTTTTATTATTTGGTTTAATGTCATGGGCAATGTCACCCTTGCCATGATTACGACGGTAGGAGTTTTAATTATTGCCTGTCCTTGCGCCTTGGGTTTAGCTACTCCGACCTCGATTATGGTGGGTACAGGAAAAGGGGCAGAAAATGGGGTCTTAATTAAAGGAGCAGATAGTTTAGAACTAGCGCATAAACTCAACACCATTGTTTGTGATAAAACAGGCACAATTACCCAAGGACAACCTAGTGTTACTAACTACATTACGGTAAAAGGTACAGCTAATAATAATGAAATTGAATTGTTAGAAATGACAGCTGCCATAGAGAAAAATTCCGAACATCCTTTAGCAGAAGCAGTGGTTAATTATGCCCAATCTCAAGGAATCAAAATACCTCTACCTAAAGTGACTAATTTTGTAGCTGTAGCTGGAATGGGTGTACAGGGAAATGTCTTAGGAAAGTTCATCCAAATTGGTACCCAACGCTGGATGAATGCTTTAAATATTGATACCCAAACCTTAGACTCAACCCGTCAACAATGGGAAAGTGAAGCGAAAACTACTGCTTTAATTGCTATTGATGGCAAAATTGAGGGATTAATTGGCATCGCTGATGCAATCAAACCTTCTTCAGTTGAAGCGGTTAAAGCCTTACAAAGAATGGGTTTAGAGGTAGTGATGTTAACAGGAGATAACCCAAAAACCGCAGAAGCGATCGCCTCTGAAGTCGGGATTAAAAGAGTTTTTGCCCAAGTGCGTCCCGATCAAAAAGCCAGTACTATTAAACAAATTCAACAGGAAAGACCAAGCCGTAAACAGAAACATAAAATTGTAGCTATGGTAGGAGATGGCATTAATGACGCTCCAGCCTTAGCCCAAGCGGATGTTGGCATTGCGATCGGTACAGGTACAGATGTGGCAATGGCTGCTAGCGATCTGACCTTAATTTCTGGTGATTTATGGGGAATTGTGACGGCGATTCAACTGAGTCATGCCACTATGAAAAATATTCGTCAAAATCTCTTTTTTGCTTACATTTACAACGTCTCAGGTATTCCCATTGCAGCAGGTATTTTATATCCCTTCTTAGGCTGGTTACTCAATCCAATGATTGCTGGTGGAGCGATGGCTTTTAGTTCGGTTTCTGTAGTGACCAATGCTTTGAGATTGCGTAATTTCAAACCCAAAATCACTGTATAACTCATGACAATTACCCAATAATCTAGGCGTATCACTGATTTTGTAGTTAATTATTAGGTGATTAAAATGAATCAAAAGAAAATGCTTTTCACTTTTCTCTTGAGTTTGGGTTTAATATTTGCTTCGGCACAAGTTTCTCATGCTCAAGTAAAATCAACATCGAAATTTTATCGTATTGAACAACCTTTATCTTTAAAACTATTAGTAACATTAGGAGGTTTAGGGTTGATTGGAGCTGAAGGTTGGTGGTTTTTATTCAGTAAAACTAAATCTCAACGAACTATTACCAGTCAAGGTATTCAAGAACTAGAAATCCTGGTTGATGGAGGCTATAAACCTGATAGGATTGTGGTCAATTCAGGTCAACCTGTACGGCTGAATTTCCTGCGTAAAGATCCTAGTAGTTGCTTAGAAAAAGTCTTATTACCTGATTTTCATAAAGCCCTTGACTTACAACTAAACAAAACAACTTCTGTAGAATTTACTCCTACTCAAGCAGGAGAATATACCTTTCACTGTGGTATGAATATGTTTAGAGGAGTTGTCAAAGTACAAGAACCTAATTAGTTTTTTTAGGTAGTCTAATTGTTAAGATACTTCCCTTCCCAATCTTGCTTTCAACCTGAATACTACCTTGATGAGCCAAGGCGATCGCCTTGGCAATAGCTAATCCAAGTCCAGAGCCACCTTTACTTCTGGAACGAGCTTTATCTACGCGATAGAAACGGTCAAAGATACGCTTTTGTTCGTTTTTAGCAATACCAATACCCGTATCTCGAACAGAAATGACCGCCTGATGATGTTCTTCTGTCAGACCGATCGTGACTTGCCCTCCTGCTGGGGTGTATTGAATCGCGTTAGTAACCAAATTAGTAATTAGACGATATAGCTGTTGGCGATCGCCCATTATCTCTACAGGTTGAGATACTTTTATCTGGGAACTAAGCTCAATTTCTGAAGCCATTGCCAAAGCTGCTAAATCTTCTTCTACCTCAATAATTAAGTTTGCCAGAGTAACTTTTTCTCTTTTTTTATTAGAGGTGTTGCTGCTTATTTCTCCATCAATTCGACACAGGGTCAATAAATCTGCTACCAAATAAGATAACCGCTTGTTCTGTTTGACTATGTTTTTTAGGGTATCTTTTGCTTTACTCTCAGATAGATTGGGCAGCATGAGATTCGATTGAGCCGTTGCTTGAATGGCTGCCAAAGGAGTTCTTAGTTCGTGGGCAGCATCGGCTGTAAACTGCTGCATTTGCTGATAGGACTGATAAATTGGACGTATGGCTAATCCCGATAACCACCAGCTAGCACCTGCTACCAATAACACAACTAAAGGTACTCCTAGTAACAGTACCCATCTGACATTAGCAAGATAAGTATCAAAATCCTGGAGACTTCTGCCAACTTGAAGATAACCCCAGTTCTTACCCTGTTGAGTGTGTAGAAGAAAAGAAATTTGTTGATAGCGAATACCCTCAGCATCAATTAAAGTTTTCCATTTCTCGCGATCAAATACCTGGGGTAGTTCGGGCTGCATCCCTGCTACTGCTACCAAATCGCCCGAAAGAGCAAACAAACGTAGATAATATTTATCTTGCCCGATTACTCCTAACCGCAAAGATTGAAAACGGTCAGAATTGTAACAGTCTGTTTCGACGAGGCAGGTATTAGGTAATAACTCTTTTACTTCAGGTTCTATTTTTCCTGGCTGCTCAAGAACGGGTAATAGGCTATCGTGTAGAGTTCCCGCTACCGATTTTAATTCCTGGTTGATGGTAATTCGATGGGCGTGGGCAACTGCTTCGTACACCCCTAAAGCGCAAATCAATAGAACTATACTAAGTATTGCTGCATACCAGCTAGCCAGTCGCCAGCGCGATCGCGAAAAAAGTCGGTTTTGCTTCACATCAAAAGGTTAACTCAAAGATTTCCCATTATGCTGGAGGCTTGAAACGATAACCCAAGCCGTAGACGGTTTCTAACATCTCATGGCATCCATACTTGGTTAACTTGCGCCTTAACAAACATATCTGGGCTGCTACTACATTACTGGGTGGTTCTGCACCAAATTCCCATAAGCGATCCAATAGCTGTTCGCTGGTAACGATTTGTTCGGGGTGCTGCATAAAATACTCTAGTAACTGGAATTCTTTTTTTGTGAGCAATACCTGCTTTTCTCCCGATTCTTCTTGCAACCAAAAGGTATTGGTAGCGTAATCTAAGCTAAGGTTGCCCACCTGTAACCGTCGGGGTTGTAATTGGGGAGTTCTTCTTTGCAAAGCCCTCAATCTTGCTAGCAGTTCGGGCATATCAAAAGGTTTAACTAGATAATCATCTGCTCCTGCATCTAAGCCAGCTATTTTTTCCTCCATGCTGTCTTTTGCGGTCAGCATCATTATGGGTAAAGGCTTTTGCTGTTGCCGAATCCGCTTGGTTAATTCTATTCCCGATATTCCAGGTAATAGCCAGTCAAAAATTCCCAGATGATATTCTTTCAGCTTGAAATAATCCCAAGCATCAAGACCGTCTAATGCCCAATCTACAACGTGATTACTGTGGTTTAAACTCTGCTTAATCGCAGCCCCTAAATCTGGTTCATCTTCAACTAGCAATATTCTCATTTATGACTATATGCTATCTGATTATAAACAACTCTTTATAATGCCATGAGATTGTTAAATCAGGATGAATTAAGAACGTGCGATCGCTTAATTACTCAAAAATTATTAGATGGAAAGTATATAATTAAATATCGCAATATTGCTATCGAAAATATCCATATACTGTGCCAACAACTTCAATACTGTTTTATCAAGAAAAAGAAGGTGATGTTCCCGTAATTGACTGGCTCAATAATTTAAAGAGCAAAAACCGCAAAGGATTTGCTAAATGTGTTGGTAGAATTCGTCAGTTGAGTAGTACGGGGCATGAATTACGCAGACCAGCAGCAGATTACTTGCGTGATGGCATATACGAATTAAGAGCTAAACACATGAATACTCAATATCGAATACTTTATTTCTTTAATGGAAAAGATATTGCAGTCCTTAATCACTCTATTATTAAAAAAACATCAGCCGTGCCAAGTAAGGATATTGAGCTAGCAATTAGAAGAAAAAAGAAGTTTGAACAAAACCCAGAAAAATATACCTATACAGGAGAAATAACTAATAATGGCTAAAACAAGCGATGGAATTAAAATTCTCGATAATATGATAGGCGATGACTCTGAATTACGAGAGTTATGCGAACAAGCAACTATTAACGCTCATGTGGCACAGTTGATTTACGATGCTCGTACCGAAGCAGGATTAAGTCAGAAAGAACTCGCCAAGATGATTAATACTACGCAGTCAGTCATTTCTCGTTTGGAAGATGCAGATTATGAAGGACATTCTCTTTCAATGTTGGGGCGTATTGCTAATGCTTTAAATCGAGAGGTAAAAATCGATCTTGTTCCTATTACAAAATAAATAATTTATAAATTTAAAGAGTGATAAGGATAACCGCATAACTTCTCTACGAAGAAAAATGTGCACTAATTAATACGAACACAGCTATTTATTCTGATACTTATGTGTATCAAAAAGAAAATAAAAAGAGATTTCATACTGATTTAATACTCTTGTGTCATCTTGGTTTAAAGATACGACTTTAACCTGAAACTTTGCCCATGACCGCAAATCCTACAAAAACTCAAGGTTCAATGTCAGATGACAATGAGAACTCGCCAGAAGATTCTTTAAAATCTGATCGCGTAACCGAAGAGGTTACGTATCCTTCAACTGTCGAGCTAGAAAAAATAACAGAAACCGCTCCTCAGCAAGAATCAACCTCTAGTTTTAAACTAGGTAAAACCCTTTTAGGACTTGGAGTTTTCGCTCTGCTGACAGGAAATATTTTGGTGTTGACCAACCACCTCAAACCTTCTAGCTCGATGGCAGGGATGGAAGAAATGGATCATGGCAGTATGTCTCACGATGAGATGATGGCGGTAGATGGTTCGTTTAATCCCAATCCTGTGCGAGTAGAAACTGTCAAACCCCAGGTGTTAGAAGCCAGCGTTAGCTATACAGGAACGATTAAACCCTATGAAGAAATTATAGTTTATCCCCGTGTAGCGGGACAACTAACTAACTACTCAGTCTATCCAGGCAACCGCGTTACCGCAGGACAGCCCATAGCGATTCTAGATGCTTCTGAGTTGACAACAGGAGTTGCAGAGGCAATAGCAGAAGCGAATACAATGGAAACTGCTCTGGAAATGAGCAACATTGAGGTGGACGAACAAAAAAGCGCGATCGAGCAAATTGAAGCTGATTTAGCCTATCTAAACTTGAAAAAAGACCGATTCGCGAAACTGGTTAAGGATGGGGTGATTTCCCAAGATGAGTTTGATATAGTCGATAGCGAAGTCAGAAGTAAAAAAGCTGCTCTCAAGCAAGCATGGGTAAAATTGGCGCGGATGGAAGCTCAGGTAACTAATAACCGCGCCAAAGTTAATCAGGCTAAAGCTAAAGTCGATACTGCCAAAGTGATGCAGGGTTACACGACCATTACTTCTCCCATTTCAGGAATAGTACAAGAACGTAACGTCGATCCTGGAGTAGTGGTTCAACCGAGTATGAGCATTGTTAAAATCGGCAACTACAATCGGGTTCGCTTACAGGCTAACGTCGCTCAAAGAGATGTGGTTAATATTCGCCCTGGGACAACAGTGATTGCTAATGTTCCTGGCAGTAATATTCCCCCCATTAAAGGTAAAATTACCAGCATCTTTCCCCAAGCTAACAATCAAACTCGCACGGTAACGGTAGAAGCGGTTATCGATAATCCCGACGGACAATTACTTTCTGGTAAGTTCCTCGAAATGAAGATTGTCACCGCCCGTAAACCAAATGCGATTACTATCCCTCAAGCTGCGGTAGTGGAATTTCAAGACCAGCCTTCAGTTTGGATAGTGGAAGGAGATACGGTAACAGCCCAACCAGTTACTTTGGGAATATCAACAGGGGACAGGGTAGAAGTTACCAGTGGTTTAGAGTCGGGACAAGCAGTAGTAACTTCGGGACAGAATCGCTTGGTAGAAAATGCGACCGTAGTGGTAATTAACCAGTCCGAACAACCTATCGCAACTAATAAAGCTGCTACTCAAGACATTCAAATCCAGTTAGTCAGTCCCGACAATAATAAAGTGACAATGGGTGATGCTCAACTGGTAATCGAAGTTAAGGATGCTCAAGGTCAACCATTAGATATTAAAGACCTAGAGATGAGCGCGTCCATGCCCATGAAAAATATGGCACCGATGACCGCCCCAGTAGAAGTTCAGCCAGACGGTAAGCCAGGTAGGTTTAAAGCGGATACCTATCTCAGTATGAAAGGGGACTGGACGATTACCGCCCAGGTTAAAGACCCCAAAAATAAAGGTAAGCAAGAGTTTACCATCAAAGTTCAGTAGCGACTCAAAGCTGCCAAAGTTTTCCCCTCAGTCCATAAAACAAACTATTCCAGCCAGGGACAGTTTACCAATGCAAATTTTTATCTATTAACAGAAAGCACCAACCATGAAAAAACTAATCTTAATCTTACTTCCTTTGAGTATTTTAGCGATCGCTTGTAGTCCCGCTCAAAGTGATAATAACGTCACCTCTACTGCTCCAACGGAAAAGGCACAAAATAAACAAGCCAGTACCGCTACTGTAAATTTAGTCAGCCCCGATCCTCAAACAGAAATTCCGATGGGTAATGCGGAAATGATTTTAGAAGTGGTAGATAGCAATGGCAATCCAGTAAAAGTAGAAAGCTTAGATGTCAGCGCGACTATGCCAATGGACGGTATGGAAGACATGATTGGCAAGGTAGAAGTTCAACTCGCAGATGAACCAGGACGTTTTAAAGCTACTACTTATTTTGGAATGCAGGGAACTTGGAACGTAGTTGCCAGCGTTAAAGACTCTCAATATCAGGCTCAACAAGAATTTACCTTTGAAGTGAAATAGTTTGATTTTCTATCTAGCAAAGCTATCTAATTCTTCCTAAGTCTCCACCCTATGAAAATTTTTTTCACCCGTTGGTCAATCCGCAACCCCGTTATTACTGTAGCCCTCTATATTGGGGTGCTGATTCTTTCTGTCCTAACCTTAATTATCATTCCCGTGCGGATGATGCCCTACGTTCAGAGTCCCTTGGTAGCAGTAATTACCAGGACTCCTGGTTCTTCGCCGATGGAGGTAGAAACCTATATCAGTAAACCCATCGAGCAACGCATGACTGTTCTGGATGGGGTACGTTTCGTGCGTTCTAGTTCCCAACAGGATTTATCTCTGGTAACGGTGCAGTTTGCTTGGGGTGGAGATGTTGATAAGGCAGTTCGGGATGTTCAAAGCGTAATGAAATCGGCGGAGGAAGACTTGCCCCTAGATGGCATCAATACCCGTTCCTATTGGGTGCTACCCATCGATCCTTTAAACCGTCCCGTTTTAACTTTGGCACTCAAGGGAGAAGGTTGGGATTTAGTGAAGTTAAGGGAATTTGCCGATAATACATTGGTCGATCGCCTGACTCAAGTTCAGGATGTACAATCGGTTTACATTACGGGGGGATATCGGCGACAGCTACAGGTAATTGTCGATCGCCAGAAACTAGCAGCTTACGGACTTTCTATTCTTCAATTAAGGGATGCGATCGATGCTAATAATGTCAGTAAGGGTGCAGGTGTATTAACTCAAGGAGAAAAGGAAATTTTAGTACGGGCGGACGACCGCGCTCTCAATGCCCAGGTAGTAAGGAATTATCCTATTTTAGAAATGGGAGGACAGATTGTCTATGTTAGAGATGTTGCCGAGGTAAAAGATACCTATGAAGAGCGTCGCAGTGCCTATCGTTACAACGGTGAACCCGCTTTAGCAGTTAACGTAATTCAAAAACCCGACTCTAGTTCTCCTCAAGTAATTGCTAGGGTTAGAAAAGAACTGGAAAAAATTAAGGCGCAGTATCCAGGGTTAGAGTTTGAAGAAGCTTATGACAACTCCTTTTTAGTAGAGTTGATTAAAGATAGCACTACGGGAGAATTACTAATTAGTGTGGCATTGGCGGGGTTAGTTATCCTGCTATTTTTAGAGGATTTTCGGGCAACAGCGATTGTGATGATTTCTATTCCTACTACTCTCGCTCTTTCCATGCTACCCTTTATTCCCATTTCAATGTCCCTCAACTCTTCAACTTTGGTAGGGATGATGATGGCAATTGGGAAATTAGTAGATGATTCGATTATTGTTATTGACTCGATTGATCGCAAGCTTAAAGAAGGTAAAACACCCCGACAGGCAGCCATTCAGGGTACGGGAGAAGTATTTTTAGCCAGTGCTGCTGCTAGCTGTGTAATGATTGCAGCCTTAATCCCTACTATTCTTTCAGGAGGCTTGACGGGGTTGATGTTTGAAGGGCTAATATTGCCTATGGTATTTGCCTTTATCGCCTCGTTAATCGTTTCTATTACTTTAATTCCCCTATTGGCTGCTTTTTTCCTCAAACCCATTGGGGAACGAAAAGGAAATCGCAAGACATGGTTACAGTGGTTACTATCTCCTTTCCGTTACAGTTTTCAGGCATTAGAAAAGGGTTATGGCTGGTTATTAGATATCTGCCTAAAAAATCGGGAAGTCACTCTAGCGATCGCTGCTGCGACCATTGTTTTAGCTTTTGCCCTTTATCCGTTGATTCCTCAAGAAATGATGCCCTTGGGAGATTCGGGGCAATTTGTTGCTACCATCGAATTAGAAGCAGGAGCATCTTTTAGTAAAACAGACCAAGTTGCCCAACAGTTTGAGTCAATCTTACTTGAACAACCCGAAATCGAAAAAGTTTCCTCTAATGTTGGCTTTGAAATTACTCGCAACAGTACCTACTTTAGTGGCTACAGTATGGGTAGCGTTAATACAGCTTCAGCAATCGTCACTCTTAAAGATTTAAACGAACGAGAACGGGATATTTGGCAGGTTATGGATGGGGTAGAAGCTAAAGCCCGTCGCACCATTCCTGGTTTAAGGCGTATTGCTATTAAAGAAATGGGTGTAGATGTAATGGCTACTTCTGCTGCACCGATTCAAATTGCGGTATATGGAGAAGATTTAGACCTATTACATAGACTGGCAAACCAAGTATTAGAGATTGCTCAAGATACTCCAGGGCTAGTAATGGCTCATACTAGTTCAGCTTTATCTCAACCAGAATATCAATTACAAGTAGATCGTCGTCGCGCCCAGGAATTGGGCTTAAACATTGAAGAAGTAGCCGAACAAGCTCGTTACGCTCTCAATGGCGGATTTACTCGTAAATACTATAATCGACCTAATCTGAGACAGAATTCCATTTTAGTCCGTTACCAAGAAAGCGATCGCCTTTTCTCTCAGAATTTAGCATCGACCTATATTACTACACCTAACGGACAGCAAGTACCCTTAAGTACCGTTGCTACTTTAAAAAGAGAATATGGTCCTACTCTAATCGAACACGTTAACGGCAAGCGGGTAGTTTACGTTAATGGTTACTATCGTAAGTCAAGTCCCGCCTCAATGGATTTATCAATGGCGATCGCTATGCGGGCGGGAGCAGAGCTTGATTTCCCTCCTGGTTACGGCTTAGATTCTATGGGCGATATGACCGATATGATGATTGAATTTGATCGTCTCCTCAAAGGTTTAATCGTTTCCATAATATTGATTTACCTAATCCTAGTTATTCAGTTTGGCTCGTTTATCCAACCATTAGTAATGATGCTATCTATTCCTTTACAGTTAATTGGAGTATTTGGCGCATTATTATTGGCAAAACAAACCCTTTCAACTGTTTCCATTTTGGGAATTATTATTCTCTCTGGTATTTCCGTTTCCGCAGCTATTCTTTTACTGGAGTTGATTTTAACCAAGCGACAAGAGGGTGTTCCCAGAGCAGAAGCCATACGCCAAGCTGGACCAGTGCGACTCAAAGCAATCTTTATGACCACGCTAACTACCATGATTGTGATCGTGCGGTTGGCTTTTTATCCCGAAACTGGCATGGATGCTTATTCACCTATTGCTACAGTAATTTTAGGGGGATTGACTGTCTCTACCCTGCTGACTCTAATTGTGATTCCCATCGTTTATACCTTTGTTGATGACATTACTCAGGGATTGAAAGGGTTACGTAGAAAGAAACGTTCTCCTCGCAAACAACTTCCACAAGCATAGTCTTGACTCTCTAGCTAACTAGAGAGTTACAGTAAATAAAGATGGTTTAGAGACACCGAAACAATCATGAGCAAATCAACAAATCTCAAAATTGGCGAACTGGCTAAACAAACAGGTCTAGCTGTGGGGACTTTACGCTACTACAGCGATTTAGGACTCCTGCAACCAGTACAAAGAGGAGATAACGGCTATCGTTACTACAGTCAGAATGCGAGTAAGCAGGTAGAGTTTATAAAAAAAGCCCAGGCTATTGGCTTTACACTTGAAGAAATTAAAACCATTCTCGATGTACGAGATCGCGGTGAAAAACCCTGTAGTTTGGTGCAAGGATTACTAGATAACAAGATCGAGCAGCTAGAGATTCAAATTAAGAAGATGAGCCTGTTTAAGCAGGAGCTAGAAGAATATCGCACAAGCTGGATTAATAACCCCAATCCTGAATCGGACTCTCAAGAAGTGTGTCCCTTGATTTCTAGCGTGACATTAGATGTTACTGCCCAATCCTCAGCAAATTAACCCATCTTTCATCGTTATCCATTCAAGAAAAAAATGAGTTTTCTGTCTTTAATTGCTCACAATGGAGTAACCCATAAGAAATCTATTCCAGAACCTAAAATAACACCATCAACAACTGAAACCAAAACAAATCAAAAGCCCAATATTGATACTCAAACTGTCGTCCCCGAAGGCAATTCTACATTAGAAAAACAGGTAGTAGAAACTCCAGAAAGTAAAACAGAAAATTCAAATACTACAGAAATACAAGCTATACAAGAAGAGTCTACTGCAACCTTTATTATAGGATTTGGAGAATCTATTTTTACCTTATTAATTGCCAGTCCATTCTTGCTGTTTGGATTAAAAAAATGGCTGCATAGATAGTTCCTCAAATCATCACTTCATCTATTTATTAGAAATGAATAAAAGAATAATTAAATATTTTCTTATAGGAATTGCTATTTCTCTCGTCAGTGTCACGACAGTCCTTGCTCAACAACATCAACATAGCGAACAACATAACAATTTTCGTTCCCCTTATGCAGAGCAATTGGATTCTCCCGTGCGAGGTTTGAGTTCGGAAGAAGTTGATAATCTGCTTAATGGTAAAGGTGCTGGCTATGCTCGGACGGCTGAACTTAACGGCTACCCTGGTCTGCGTCATGTTTTAGATTTAAGCTCTCAATTAAATCTCTCCTCCCAACAAATAGAGGAAATTGAAGTAGCCTTCGATCAAATGCAGTCTCAAGCCAAAAGTATCGGAAAAACTATAGTCAGTAAAGAACGGGAACTTAGCGAAGCATTTGCTTCAGGAAAAATCACCAATACTGAACTAGAAAAACAAACGGGCGAATTAGCACGACTCTACGGAGAATTAAGAAAAACACATTTACAAGCCCACCTACAAATTAACCCGCTTTTATCTGCCGAACAGATTAAAAAATATAACCAAATTCAAGGATATGAGATAGCAAAGTAAGCTCGTTTAAAACATATTAATTATTTTCCTATGGCAATTAATAAGGCTCGTTTACGTTATCTACACTATATTCTTGCCCCAATTATGTTTTTGCCTATATTTTTAACGGCAATTACAGGTTCGCTGTTTCAGGTAGCAGTAATTACAGGTAAAAGCGAAGACTTTCTCTGGCTTTTGGAATTACACCGAGGTAAATTTGGCATTATAGATTTAGAGCTTATTTATCCTCTACTTAATGCTTTTGGGGTTCTCTCTATAGCCATTACTGGAATTATCATGTGGCTGCAAATTAACAAAAAAATCAAAAATATACATAAATAAAAGGCAGACTAGTTCTCTGTAGCCTTGATCGTAATAGTACTAGGACGAGCATAAGTTGTTACATCCGAAACTGACTCAGGAATTGTCTCATTGAGCTTTTGTACTACCATGGGTATGGCGATCGCGCTACTCCCCATACCCACCAGCAACCCCAACCCCAAACCGAGCCATTTTTTCTTTTTATGTCCCTTTTGCTCCATCTGTTGACTTCTAGTAGCCATTCTCTGAGATAATATTTTATATAACTAGTTATTTTGTAGAACAATAAGCAGCTTTTCCGAAAGCTTTATTAGAGAAAGCTTAGATCATTATCTTCTTGGTTTGCTATGAAGCCTCTTGGCACTTTGTTATAAATTGTTTTAATGGATAGTATTAGTAATGCTTTGTCAATTTTAGTTTACTGTTTGTAATAATATTGCTAATATTATTTACATAAATTAACAATTATTAATTACTGCTAAACCTTCTCAATTTTTTTCTTGTCAACATTGATTTCTCCTACTTGCACCCTCAGCCTGTTTCAGGTTGGGGATTTTTATTAAGTAGTTAGGGCGGGATTAAGAGGGATAGAGAATGGGGAGACCCAACTCGTCGCTTCGCGATTGGGGGTGTGGGGTGTGGGGTGTGGGGCGGTTCGGAGACTTCACAACAAAGTCGATCTTCTGGCTAATTACCTAGATATATTAAGTCTCCTCCCGAGAGGGTGAGGGGGATTGATTGTTACTACTTGTTACTTATTACTTGCTCATCCCTTATCCCTCATCCTTCATCCTTAAGATAAGATACAATCGGCTGAAACAACAGACTAAGTATTTTAATAACAGAATTTTATGGTTGGTTATCTAGTTTTCTTAACGATTTCAGCAGGATTATTTGCCATATTTGCCCTAGGCTTAAATTTACAATGGGGTTTTACTGGGTTAATAAACTTTGGTCATGTTGCTTTCATGACGGTAGGAGCATACACTACAGTACTATTAAGCTCTGTGGGAGTACCACTGATCATTGCTGTAATTTTAGGAGGAGCGATCGCCTCTGTGTTAGGATTAGCGATCGGATTATCCACTCTCAGACTAAGAGAAGACTATTTAGCAATTGTCACTATTGGTGTATCAGAATTAATCCGTCTTATAGCTCTAAATGAAGAATGGTTAACTAGAGGAGCTTTTGGGGTACAAAGATTCCCTCTTCCCCTGGGCAATTACGAACCAGGACTAATGGGTAAAATAATCATCATTGGCTTACTAACTCTGGTAGGAATTTTCGCTCTTACCCAATTATGGCTAGGGTTAAAAAATCAGTGGCGAGAAGCCACAAATATTAAAGGTAAAAGTTATCAACCCAAAAAACCCATCAGTATTGTTATCTGGGGTACTATTGGCTTTGCCCTGATTATGACAATTTATATAAATGGTTGCATTGCCTTGTCCAACTACAACTACAAAGCAGGGTTAATGCTGTTAGTGCTTTTGACTCTAGCTTTAATTTACTGGGGATTAGAATTATTAGTTAAATCCCCTTGGGGGAGGGTACTTAAAGCAATTCGAGAAGATGAAGAAATACCCAGAGCTTTAGGAAAAAACGTATTTTGGTATAAGCTACAAGCCTTTATGCTAGGAGGTGCGATCGCTGGTATAGCAGGAGCTTTTTATGCTTGGCAACTCACTACCGTATTTCCTAGTAACTTTGAACCCCTAGTAACTTTTAATGCTTGGACAATGGTGGTATTAGGAGGAGCAGGAAGTAATGCTGGTAGTTTGTTAGGAGTGATTATTTTCTGGGCTTATGATGCTTTAACTCGCTTTTATCTGCCAAGACTAGGCTGGTTTGATAGCTCTCAGTTAGGAGCATTCAGGATTATGGTCATCGGGCTAATTTTGATGATTTTGATGGTGTGGCGACCTCAAGGGATTTTGGGTAAAAAAGAAGAACTGACTTTAGGAAAATAGACATTGAACCTAGTATCGCAAGGATTAACTAAAGAGTGGCAATAGATTAAGAATCTATACTAAATGTTACGAACGAGAGATAAAATTTTAAAAAAGTTCTTGCTTTCTTCCTTTTTTTTCTTGACATAATATGAGCCAGAAGTATTTTTTCTGTTGTTAACTAGCTTAAAAATAATTATGTGAAACAAGGTGAAGTTATACCAGTGAAAAAAAATAATGGGACACCCCATTTATTAAGAGCTAACGCTGTTTGTCAAGACAATAAAAATATGTGGTTAACATTTTTTGATTTGGGATTACTAGTAACTACTGTATCCGTAATTTATGAATTGCGGATACGCTCCCATCTCAACCAGTTAATCGAATTTTATTCATGTCGATGTAATTAGATTCAGCTTGGCAATTCATGCTTTGAGGTATAAGCTATATCTAGAGCAAAATAAATTTAAAATTAACAATCGCGATTTTAATAAGTATTTATAGCTAAAATTTCAGGTAATTAAGCCGAAACAATCTGGTTTTGGGCTTTTATGAATGATAAGAACTTTCAGACCTTGTATTCTCTGGCAACTCAGCAACTTATCTAGTTGAATCACCATGAACGACGCTACCGATAACATTTTCTCTTCCGACTCAGCATCTAATTCTAACTCTCAAGATTCTTTACAATCTCAAGAGCAAATCCAGTCTGATTCTGAGCCAAAATCACTAGCTTCTACTGAAGAAACAACTCAAGCTTCAGATGCTTCACACAATAAGATAGATTGGCAACAATTGGCGCATAAATTGCGAGAACATAATCGTAAATTACTTAAAAAAGTCTTCAACTTAGAACAAAATCTGATTGATGTAACCAATCAAGTACAGAAACAAACCGAACTATCTCGACAAAAAGAATTCACTATTACAGAGCAAACAGAAAAATTACACCATAGCCAAGAAGAAGTTGCTGACTTGTTACAACAGCTAGAAAAAGAACAGCAAGAAATTAAGAGTCAACAAGTTTTAATCGAAAATTTATCTCAACAACTCCAAACCTCTCAACAGCAAGCAGCAAAATTGGAAAGAGAGTGCGCTATTATTCAAGAAAATTACAATCAAAAAAACTCTGAACTATTAAGCCTAACAGAGCAAAAAAAAGAATTAGAATTTCGTCTGTATCGTCAACAACAAAAGACACTACAGTATAAAGCAGTCCTAGAAAAATATAATGCTATAGAAAAGCCTTTAGAGAAATTGCCTTCAATTAAACTTCTCTCTCAAATCAACCATCAACCGATTCAACCTTGGTCTGATAATTCTGAAGAGTTGAGAATAAATAATATGTTACCAAATCTTACCAATTCTGAAACTGATAAAATTGTGGAAAAATCTCCAGATTCCGAATCTTTAGAGACACCGCAAATTCCAGACTGGCCAGCACCAGAAATTGCTAAAACATCTACAGAAAAGCCATCTAAATCTATTGCTGGTGTTAAATTGCCAAAATTTCAGAAAGCTAATAAATAACGGAACAAGAAAAATATTTGAGTACTTCACCATGAAAGTAAATTCATTATATGTTTCTGTAAAAGATCGCCCTCGCGCTCTTAACCTTTATCAAAACATCATATTTGAACGTGAGCCTTACCTAGAAACAGATCGTTTTGTATTCTTCAATATTGAAGGATTTCTATTTGGTCTTTTTGATTCCACAGTAACTGGTGAGAAAGTTCAATATGGTAACAACACAGTGCCTACTATTGAAGTAAATGATGTTGATAGTTTGTATGAACGACTAATCAAAGTAGGTTTGAAGACAATACTTCCTCTACAAGAGGTAAATGGAACAAAAATCTTTCAAGTTGAAGACACAGAAAGCAATATCCTCGAATTTTATCAATGGATTTGAGTAATAAATTTAAAAATTGTTTGTTAATAACAAGGGATTTACATTGGAATTTAATAAGAATAAAAATTTGGTTTCAAAACTGTAAAAGTCGCGGGCATTGAAATGGGGAGCGGAGCGTTTCCACCCCGCTCGCGAGGAACGAGCGAACCTCTCTTATAAGTCGGGGTGGAAACGCGAACCGTCCTATCTCCGTGTAAGCTATTACCTAACAATATTTCTGCAATAGTAGCTGTAGTTTTTCTTTAGTTTCTGTGGGAGCTTTATCTAGAGGAGTGAGAATAGAGTATTTCAAAGCAGAATGAGCGGAAGATTCTGGGGGGTTGCTACTGAGTCTTTTTACAGTCTCTTGAATTACTTTTTGTGCATTAACCGCATTACGTTGTAAATTGCCTATGACCATCTCTACAGTGACGCTATCATGATCGGGATGCCAACAGTCGTAATCAGTCACTAGGGCGAGAGTAGCATAAGCGATTTCTGCTTCCCTGGCTAATTTAGCTTCTGGTAAGTTGGTCATTCCGATAACTGTTGCATCCCAACTGCGATACATATTAGATTCTGCTTTGGTGGAGAAAGCTGGTCCTTCCATACATACATAAGTCCCACTACGGTGGAGATTTACTTCTGGTAATTCTAGAGAAGCTACCGCATCAGCCACAACATTTGCTAAATTACCACATACAGGATCGCCGAAAGCGATATGAGCTACTATTCCTTCCCCAAAGAAGGTTGAAATACGGTTTTTGGTGCGGTCAATAAATTGATCTGGGACAACCATATCTAAGGGTTTGACTTGTGCTTTGAGAGAGCCTACCGCAGAAGCAGAGATAATATACTCAACCCCTAACTGTTTCATTCCGTGGATATTGGCGCGAAAAGGTAATTCTGAAGGGAGTAAATGATGATTTCTTCCGTGACGAGCTAAAAAGGCGACAGTAGTACCTTCTAGTTTACCCACAATAAAAGCGTCGGAAGGTGAGCCAAACGGGGTATCGAGTTTAATTTCTTCTACATCTTTGAGAGCATCCATTTTATACAAACCGCTACCACCAATGATGCCTATTTTTGCTTGTGTCATAGTTACTATTTGCTGTGTGAAGTTTAAAAAATGTCCAACTATTTTAGGATAACTAAGCTGGATTAATTAAGATTTATTTTATGGCAAGTTTGAATTAAAAATTTTAACTTAATGAGCAAACTAATTAAGTATCTTTTAGAATTAAAGACTACCTTCGCAAAATTTAGTTCTTATGAAAGATAATAGATGGCACAAAGGACTAAAGTTTTTGGTTAGTGCTTTAATGAGTTTGTTGATTATTGTTGCATGGCAAAATTACACTACGGCGCAAAAAAAACCCCTAACTTTAGAAACGGCTTTACTCAGTTTGGAACAAGTAGGAGATGGTATTTATGCTTTAATCTCTGATACAGATTATCCTCCAGAAAATGAAAATATTGCTATTTGTAATGCAGGAATTGTGATTGGAGATGATGGGGTTTTGGTGATCGATCCTTTTCAAAATGAAGCTTTAGGAAACTTGTTACTATCGGAAGTGAAAAACTTAACCAATTTACCAGTTAAGTATGTAGTAAATACTCATTTTCATTTTGATCATACAGGGGGTAATAAAGCAATAAAAGCTCAAGAAATTCCTATTGTCGGTCGAGGAACAATTCGGGAAGATATGTTAGCTAAAAACCTCGAATACGATCCTAATCCTATTCCTCCCGATCTAATTGTTACTGATGATAGCAAGATTTGGTTAGGCGATCGCATGATAGAATTAAAAGCAGTAGAAGGACATTCTGGCGGGACAGATATCATAGTTTATGTTCCTGATGCTAAAGTAATCTTTGCTGGCGATATTTTGTTTAATAAAAGGTTTCCTTATATCGCAGATGGAAATATTAACAAATGGCAAGATACTTTAGTAGATTTAACAGCAAATTATGGAGATGCAACTTTTGTCCCTGGACATGGCACAATAAGTAATCGGACTTCCCTAACAGAACTAAAAAATTATTTATACGAGCTAGAATTGATGGCTATGAAATGGAAACAGCTAGGGTTATCAGAAGAGGAAGCTATAAACAGTGCTGAAGAGATACCGGCTTCTTATAAAGAATATAGATTTAAAGGTTTATATCCTAGTAATCTAAAAACTGCTTATCAACAAATTACTCTCAATAAATAATAAGTAGTTACAGGCTCATTTGAAATTAGGTTTGTAAGCAACAATTACAGCATGATTATCTGGTAGTTTAAATGTCCCGTAGCTATGTTTTATTTCTACTTTAAAGCCAAGTTGAGACATTAGGTCTGAAATTTCTTTGGCTGAATATAATTGTACTTGATGTACTTCTTCATCTCGTCGGTAATATTCTCCTACTTTGCGAAAAGTAATAATCCGACGAGTTAATTTTTGCTTGTGTGGCTCTTCTTCTTTTTCAACCATTACAACCCAGTCTTTTCCTTCTCGAAATTTTTGAGTTTTATTAGGTATAATTTCTCCTGGTTCTAAAAAATCACAAATAAACACACCTCCTAATTCTAGTGCTTGATAGACTCTTTCAAAAAGATGAGTCAAGCTTTGATGGTTATTATCAGGATCGAAGAGATAATTAAGACATTCACTAACAGAAATAACAGCACGACAAGGGGTAATTGTAGTTTTAAAAAGCGATGCTACTTTAAATTCTGCTTGTGGTACTCTTTGGCGAGCTATATTAATCATTGATGGAGAAATGTCAATGCCTAAAATATCATAATTAGCTGCTACCAGTTTATGAGCCAATAAGCCACTACCACAACCTAATTCAACAATTAAACCCTGATTTATATTATGGTTGTGGAGAGTGTTGAGAATATCAGGAAAAGACTTAAGTGCAAAGTCACTAAAACCAACATCGTGAATATAAGCAAGGTTTTCTCTGTACCAGTTTTTCATAAATGCTCTACTATAACTATAGTGAAAAATTAAGTTTATTCTTGTAATTCCCTTGGAGATTCTTAAACGCTGGTGGCATTCGCCCATAAAATATAGTCATATCTATGGGATATTTTCCGTAATCTGGCTCTTAATAGTTAGTTGGATCGTTTTTTTATGGCATCTTGGAAGTACTAGTTTAGTAGATGAAACTGAACCTTTATTTGCAGAAGCAGCCCGTCAAATGACGGTAACAGGAAATTGGATTACACCTTATTTTAATGAAGAAACTCGCTTTGATAAACCACCTCTTACTTATTGGTTGATGGCGGTTGGTTATAAGCTAATAGGAGTTAATGAATGGGCGGTACGCCTACCTTCTGCAATTGCCGGTATTGCCTTAATTATATTAGGTTTTTATACTCTGAGATATTTTGGATTTACTAACTTTAACAGTAAGGATGGTAGTGAAGCAAAAAAACAGAGACAACTATGGGTTGCTGCTTGGATTGGTAGTGCCTTAATGGGGTTGAATCTTCAGACAATTATCTGGGGACGTACAGGGGTTTCCGATATGCTATTAAGTGGCTGTATGGGAAGTGCTTTGTTTTGTTTCTTTTTGGGATATACTTCTGAGAAAAAAAATAATCAGTTAATTTTCAATAATTTAAGTGCAGTAATTAACGAACAATTAGAGCTACCTAATAAATGGTATTTATTGTTTTATATTCTAACTGGATTAGCCGTATTGGCAAAAGGTCCTGTAGGAATTGTTTTACCAGGATTAATTATTTTTTGTTTTTTGGTTTATGTAAATCAGTTTTGGTCAGTAGTGAGAGAGATAAAGCTACTTTGGGGTCTAGCTATATTTTTAGTTATTACTGTTCCTTGGTATGTGCTGGTAATTCTAGAAAATGGTCAAGCATATATTAATTCTTTCTTTGGTTATCATAACTTTGAACGCTTTACTGATGTGGTAAATGGTCATGATGCTCCTTGGTATTTTTATTTTATAATTGTTCTTGCTTTATTTGCTCCCTGGTCGGTTTATTTACCTCTAGGTATTATGCGATCGCGTTGGTGGCAATATAATCATTGGCGCAAGCAACCTAGACAGTATCACCTTAAAATATTTGCTTTTTGGTGGTTTGTTTGTATCTTTGTTTTTTTTAGCATTTCTGTTACAAAACTACCCAGTTATGTATTGCCTTTAATTCCTGCTGCTGCAATTTTAGTGGCTTTATTATGGAGTGATGCTATAAATCAAGCACAGTCTATAAAACCCAAAATAGACAGAGGTTTATTAATTAGTGTTATAGCTAATTTATTGTTGGCTTTGTTATTAGCAATTGCTTTTTATGTAAGTCCGAATTTTATTGGTCACGATCCAGCTATTCCTAAATTAAGTCGTGTAGTTGCTGCTACAGGATTGACTGTAAGAGGTGCAGTAGTTTGGGGTTTAATGGGAGTTGCGATCGCATTCTGTTTAACTAAAATAAAATATTGGGGTTGGGCGATCGTTGCTAATTTAATGGGATTTTTACTTTTTATTAGTTTGGTATTAGTTCCTGTTTCTTTTTTTGTTGACACTCATCGCCAGTTACCGTTGAGAGAAATTGCTCAGGATATTAATCAGTTTCATCAGCCAGATGAACTTATTTTTATGGTGGGCTTTAAGAAGCCTAGCTTAGTTTTTTATAGCCATAAACCAATTTTATTCTTTAGAAAAAAATCTCGCTATAAAGAGTATTGGGATAGTAATAAAGATACTATTCAGTCTGAAACTAGTTTGGTAATTGGTCGGGAAAAGGAATTAAGAAAAATTGCTAAACTCCAACCTGAAGACTATCAACAATTAAGTCAACATTCAGTTTACAAATTGGTGAGGATAAATAACCGCCCAAAGTTTATGAGTAAGCCAACGGGAAAGTTATAGGCTACTACGTAGTTTTTGGCTTGGACTAGGTGGACGTTTTCTAGGTTTATTACTGCTTTTAATTCGACTATTACTTGGTCTTCTACTGTGAAGTCTGCTCTTCTTGTTCCTACATGGATTCCTTCATAAAAGATGTTTTGTGATACTTCTCTACCGAATTTTAATCCTGTTCTTTTTAGTTCTATGTTTAGGCATCTTTGATATATTACTTCTTGGAATCCGTTGCCTAATGTGTTGTGTATTTTCATGCAACAGCCAATTATTTCGTAAGTTATTTTTTCTAGTTCCATGACCAGGATTTTTACTAGTTACTTAATTGATAGTATTTAGGTAATTGATTGAATGTTGAAAAAGTGGTTTTATCAAAACTTTCTTCATCCTTCATCCTTCCTTTGACTGCGCCACCACCCTACTACTAATTTAATTTCGTTGTAACTGTAAGATTCTCCCAATGCTTCTTTAAGAGTTTTTAGGGATTTATCTCCATGTTTATTAATAGCTTCTAAAATGATTTTTTGAATATCAGCAGCTACTAATTTATTGAATGCTACTGGTTGATTCATTTCTAGCAGTTCGCTGAGATGAGTGCAAATTGTACTTACTGCAAAACCTCTTTCTTGGGCAATTTCTGTTACCGTTAAACCTTGTTGATGGAGTTGTAATGTCTGCATTTGGCTTTTCGATGGTAATGGTTTGGGTAATTCTTGCGATCGCACAAAATCCTGAATCACAGACAAAAATTTATCTCCATATTGTTGTAACTTGTATTCATTAACTCCAGAAATTTTGGCAAATTCATTATAATTTTTGGGCTGGAGTTGTGCCATTAATTTTAAACTAGAATCAGCAAAAATTACGTAGGGAGGAACAGACTGTAAGTCGGCAATTTGTTTTCGTAATACTTTCAGTTTTTCGTAGAGAACTTCCGCTTCTCCTTGGCGAGGATTATATACTGTATCACCACGGGATTTATGTTGGTTACTAACAGCAATTTTAACCGATCGCTGTTTTCTCAGAATCTCCCAACTACGTTTATTTAATCTCAGAATACGATAGCCATCATTGGTTTCTCCTAATAAGCCTTGATGTAGAAGAGAACGCCCTAACATTTTCCATTCTGCTACACTTTTATCTTTCCCAATACTGTAAGTAGATAAGAGATGATGTCCGTATTTGTAAATTTTTTGTTTCTTTGAACCCCTTATTACATCTATAATATGAGCCATGCCAAATCTTTCTCGACAACGAGCTACACAAGAGAGAAACTTTTGCGCTTCTATTGTCCAATCTTCTACAGGTTTGGGGTTGAGACAATTATCACATTTACCACAATTGCCGTTAAATCTTTCGCCAAAATAGCGCAAAATAATGGTACGACGGCAATCATTACCCTCTGCATAATCTATTACTTGATTAAGTTGTTGATGAGCAATTCTTTGTTCTTTAGGATCGGGTTTTTGTTCAATGAGATAGTCGATTTTTTTGATATCCCCAAAGTTGAAAAACAAAATAGATTTGGCTATTTCTCCGTCTCTTCCTGCTCTTCCTGACTCTTGATAAAAGCTCTCTAAACTTTTAGGAATGTCATAATGAAATACAAACCTCACATCAGGTTTATTTATCCCCATCCCAAAAGCAATAGTAGCGACAATTACCCTAACATCATCCCGTAGAAACCGAGTTTGATTCTCTGAACGATCACGATCACTCATTCCTGCATGATAAGGTAGAGCATATATATCATCGTTTCTCAGTTTCAACGCAACTTCTTCTACCCGACGACGACTTAGACAATAGACTATCCCCGATCCTGAATGTTGACGTATCTCTTTAAGTAATTGATAGTAGCTATTTTTTTCTTTGGTTTTTACTTCGTAGTGGAGATTGGGACGATTAAAACTAGCAAGATGAATACTAGGTTGGCGTAATTCTAACTGTTCAATAATATCCTCTTGCACTCTTTTGGTAGCAGTAGCAGTTAGAGCTAATATCGGTATCTGGGGGTATTGTCTGCGTAACTGTTTCAGTTGTCGGTATTCAGGACGAAAATCATGTCCCCACTCTGAAACACAATGAGCTTCGTCAATAGCGATCGCGCTTACCCCTACATTGTTAACAATATTAGCTAAAAAACCAGCAAACCTAGAATTTAATAATCTTTCTGGAGCGATATAAAGTAACTTGATTTTAGCTTCGAGAATTGCTTGTTGACGCGAGCGCTCTTGTTCATAAGTTAAAGTACTATTGAGAAAAGTTGCACCAATACCATTATCTTGTAGCCCATCTACCTGATCTTGCATCAAAGCGATCAAGGGTGAGACTACAATAGTTAAACCTGATTTGAGTAAAGCTGGTAACTGGAAACAGAGAGACTTTCCCCCACCTGTAGGCATAATAATTAGTAAGTCTCTCTCTGCAATAGCATCTTGAATAATTTGCTTTTGTCCAACTCGAAAGCGATCGTAACCAAAGAAATGTTTTAAAGCTGCTTCTAGGGAACTAAAACGAGAAATCATATTTTCCTTAAATTGGAATAGAATAACTCAAAAAATTATAGTTAGTTAACTGGTGTTCTACTCTTTTAGGGTTAATTGCTTGAATTTCTGGGGTGGTTAAACAATCTAATACTGCTTCTGAAACTAAAATGCCATTAGGTTGGGCTGCTTCTTGAAGTCGGGCTGCAATATTAACAGCTTTTCCAATTGCTGTATAGTCTTTTCTTTGTTTTCCCCCAAACATTCCCACAACAGCTAAACCCTGATGAATACCAGAGCGCAGTTTTAGATAGGGGATATTTCCTTGGTCGAAAATCCCTTTATCTTGCCATGTTTGATTCAGCTTCATCAAAGCAATTTGCATCTGTTTGGCGGTATTAATTGATCTGATAGCTTGTTCTCGACAGGATAACTTTTCTGGTGCGCCAAATAGAGCCATAATTCCATCTCCGATAAATTTATCTACTGTACCGCCCCGCTCAAATATAGCTGTGGTCATGGCTTCCAGATATTCATTGAGTAACTCTGAAAGAATAGATGATTCTAGTTGACTACATAAGTGAGTAAAGCCGACTAAATCAGAAAATAATATGGTGACACTATAAGGCTCTGGGTTTAAGTCGAGAGCTAACTTTCCAATCGCTGCTTTATTGACGATCGCCTCTGGTAAAAAACGCTTGAGTATAGACTCTGTAAGATAAGTATTGAGTTGTTTGACTCGTTTTTCGCTAGCTTGTAGTTGTTTAGCTTGTCTTCTGGTAGTTTCATAGAGTCTTGCTTGTTGAACTGCGATCGCAGCTTGAGCAGCTACCGCTTCTGCTAACTCAATTTCTGACTGACACCAAGTACGAGCTTCTGTTGACTGTCTGAGGGTAAGACTCCCCATAATCTCTCTATCTATGATCAAAGGTACAACTAATAAGGCTCTGGAAGTAGAATGCCAAGGTAGTTCGTATCTAGCTAAATCTTGATGTTGGATCAGATCGTCAATATATACAGTTGTATTGGTGGCTAATAACTTCTGTAAGATAGGATTTTCCGCAATGGGGACAAGAGAAATAGTAGCTCTTTGCCAATTTTTGGTTTCTTGGGGAATGAGTCTTGTTTCTAGGGGATTGTAAAGGGCGACACATCGCACAAAGCGATCGCATTTTGTCCAGAGAGACAGAGAACAACTATCCACCTTTAGAGCTTGACCTAATTCTTGAACAATAGTGTTAAAGATGAGTTGAGGCTCTAAACTAGAACGAATCGCCGTAGTAATGTGGTTAATCGTTGCTTCTCTTTGAGCTAAAGCCTTCATTGTTTCATAAGCTCGAACTTGGTCGAGGGCATAAACCGCTTGATCTGCCATCATCATCGCTATATTTAATTCTTCAGGTTGCCAAGAACGGACTTGATGACAGTGGTGTAGAGTTAATATGGCATTTAAATCTTCTTGACTTACTAAAGGAATCGAAATACTGGAACGAATATTAGCTTGTTTATAGGCGGAATTTACTTTAAGGTCAGTTTGACATTTTTGTTGCCACCATACATCGGTAGTCAGATCATTGATTACCGTAATTTCTTCCGTCAACTGTACTGTTAATTTGAGCAGTTCTCCATCTAAAGCTTGAGAAGTAGATTTTTGATATACAAAGTATTGTTTGCGAAATTGTTGTAGTCCATCATAAAACAAAATTACAATATCGACTCTGAGAACTTTTCCAATAATATCAACAATGTTTTGACAAATATTTTCCCAAGATAAGCTATCTAATTTGATAGATTGTAATTTTGACATTAAACACTACTATAGGTGAAAGTGGGCAAAATACTAGTTACTAAGTCAATAACACTTTCTTAATATGCCCAAAGCCAAAGCAAAAAGTGCATTGCAACCCATAAACAATTACAATAAGTGAAACAAGCTCCCCCTAGTCTCTTGTTTAATGCAGGATAAATCAACAACCAACAATCTGAAACAGCAATCAGAAACATTGATTATTAATTCCGCAGAAACTAAGCATATTGCTGGCTTAACAGAGGTTTTGGTTTCTAGCTTTTACAGTTTTCCTCAAATATTGAGTTGGATGTATCCACTTCTGAAACTAACTATTAAAGAAGACTTGCGCTATCGTCTGCGCTATCATCCTCCTCTCTACTGCTGTTTAGTTGCTTTTAGCAAATCTAATAGTGGTAGTGAAATTATTGGCACAGTAGAAATTGCCCTCAATTCGTCTTTTTGGTCGCCTAAACCCCAATATCCTTATATTTCTAACCTAGCAGTTAAAGATTCTTACCGTCGTCAGGGAGTCGGAAAGAAACTACTAACAAAATGCGAGCAAATAGCTTGGAATTGGGGATATCGAGAAACTAGGCTGCACGTTTTGCACAAAAATAGTTCAGCCCAAAAACTCTATGTCAGTAGTGGCTATAAAGTATTAGGAATAGAGTCGAGTTGGAATGATTTTTGGGTTCAAGATTCTCGTCGCTTGTTCTTAGGTAAAAAATTAGGGTAGTGATTCCCATGTAGTGAAAGAAAGCGCGATCGCTATAAAATTAGCACTTATGTACTTTATTTAGTCCTCATTCCTAACTGCTGATTAGCGGTAGGAGATCGCAGAAAATTTGTTAAACTTGCAAACTTTACTGGTAATAACAGGGGTATATTTACAATAATTTTGTAGTAGCAATTAACAGCTAAGTAAGTTTAGACGCATTTAAATTGGATCGAGTACATCGAATTTTCAATTATTTCAGCCGATTTTATCGTCAGGTTAAGTGTGAAATAGCTTACCTAGACAAAATTAATTCTGCATTAATTTCTTCTTCTTGCTGTGTTAGGCTTGGAAACTGAAATTATATACAAATAATTCTGTCCAACTACTTACCTAAGAAAATGACAGGAGCTAATATGACTCAAGTGGTCGAATTACCTGGAATAGAGTCTATCTGGACTCAAACTGTTGGTGATCCTCGGATATGCGTTGCCCTGTTAGATGGAACCGTTGACCAGTCTCATCCCTGCTTTGATGGAGCTAACCTTTCTCGCTTGCCGACACTGGTATCAGATGATGCTGGCAGTGGTTTGATGTCGGGTCATGGAACCCATATTGCTAGCATCATATTTGGTCAACAAGATAGCCCTGTTCCTGGTATTGCACCTGGATGTCGTGGGCTAATTGTTCCGGTGTTCTCAGATAGCCAAAGGGGAAAGCTTTCCCAGATGGATCTCGCACGAGCGATTAACCAAGCAGTTG
Source organism: Xenococcaceae cyanobacterium MO_167.B27 (assembly GCA_030065935.1). Taxonomy (GTDB): domain Bacteria; phylum Cyanobacteriota; class Cyanobacteriia; order Cyanobacteriales; family Xenococcaceae; genus JASJCP01. The sequence continues at coordinate 19,243 of JASJCP010000018.1, read as the reverse complement.
AGGCTGGAGCCCATGTGATTAACATCAGTGGTGGTCAACTGAGTCAATCAGGAGATGCCGATCCGATTTTAGCGAATGCAGTTCAGTTTTGTAATGATGAGGGCGTTCTGATTGTCGCTGCTGCGGGAAACGATGCCTGTGATTGTCTTCACGTTCCTGCTGCTTTACCCTCAGTGTTAGCTGTCGGTGCCATGAATGCCCAAGGATTGCCCATCGATTATAGTAACTGGGGCAAGATTTATCAACATCAAGGCATCCTAGCTCCGGGAGAAAAAATCTTAGGTGCAGAACCTGGTGGCGGAATTGTCCCAAGAAGTGGCACCAGTTTCGCAACGCCCATAGTATCAGGCATTGTTGCCCTGCTACTTAGTATTCAACTAGCGCAGGGAGAAAAGCCCAATCCCCATGCTATCCGTGAGGCAATCCTTAAAACAGCACTGCCTTGCAATCCAGAAATAGTCGAAGATTGCCGTCGTTTTTTAGCAGGAAGTCTTAACATCCCTGGGGCTTATACCCTAATTACAAAAGGAGGATTAACAGAAGTGTCTGACCAGAAATCAGAAGAAGTCGTCATCCAACCGAGTGAGGCTAAAGACTCTACGCCAGAAGAAACTGACCCAATAAACCAAATAGAACCGAGTGAGGCTATTGCTCCTAGTTTACGAGAATCCGCCCTCCAGTCGTCAGAAATTGGCATCCAGGCAGCGGAAACAACAAACTCAGAATCATCTATCTCAGAATCATCTATTCCAACAACTATTCAGCATTCGGAAAATCCAATGAGTGTCACGTCTAATAATGTAGCAACTTCGTCTAATGTTGTCCCTTCTGCGGACTGTGGGTGCAACGGAGGCACAGTAGCGTCGTCAGTTACCCCGAGTAACGCACCAATGTCCTTAGTTTATGCCCTAGGAACCCTTGGTTACGACTTCGGAACAGAGGCTCGGCGAGATAGCTTTAAGCAGCTTATGCCTATGGTCTGGTCAGATAACGGTCTGCCTGCTACTGGTCGTCATGCTACGCCGAAAGTCTCACCTGATGCGATTGAAGTTCCAGCTAATCCCTATGATGCCAGACAGATGGCAAACTATCTAGAAAACAATATTTTCGAGGCTGCATCACTGATTTGGACGCTAAATTTGGAACTAACACCCATTTATGCCATTAAGCCACAAGCCCCTTTGGCTTTAGCAGTTTATCAGTTTCTACAAGAGTTTCTCGCTGGGCAAGTTCTGGACAAGGAGGATGACAATTACATTGAGCGGATTTCCGTCCCAGCATATTTGACAGGTGAAACTGTCACCCTTTTTTCTGGTCAGGTTGTTCCTCTTATTCAACCATTAAATACTCGCGGGATGTACGGTTGGAAGGTTAACGAAAAAGTCTGTAAAGTCAAAACCTGTTTCAGACAAGGTTAAATCAGTAGCTCAGCCTGTTGAAGAAGAAGTTTCTGTTGTGGAGCAGTTCATGGAATATATCGAGGAGTTACACAATAAAATAAGGAGTGCTTCATCAGCATCAGAAGAAGAAATTAACAAGAAAACATTACATTGTCTAATAACCATAGAAAATTATATAGAAAGTCACATTTCTCAAGACTCAGAAAAGTTGGACGATCTGAAATTAAAGGATGATATGAAGGCAATACTTAAGGAAAATAACTCTTATGATATTGCACAGTGTTTAAAGATCATGGATAGGAAAATAGCGAAAGATAATAAAACGGAAGCACAATTAGGCTATACATTGCTTCGCTACATATCGAAAGTCCTTGAAGATGCTTCTTCACCCCGTCAAATAGGGAGAATATGGGCTTAAAGTGAGGTCTTCGATAACGTTAATTTATTGCTTACTCTAATATCAATTAATCTCTAATGTGGCAAATCTTAAAATTCCTAAATCTATCCCTATTGGCGAGGGGCTGTCTCCCGAACCTGCGTCGGGAGCTTGTAAGCCCCGTTTATCCAAGGGAGCTAGATTTTTGGGAGTTATTTATAATTTAAAACTAATAAACCACTTCGACACTCTTTTACTAATAGTTACTGATTTGGGTTGAATACAGGTCGGTAATCTTTCATAGGTTTTTAACCAGCCGATTCTAGGGACTTTAATTCTGTTACGTTCTACAGTTATTGAGCCATCTAGCGTAAAACTATCCGACTTATCTTTTTTCTTGAAGCGTGGTGGTAATTTAGCTTTTTTAAACAATCATCCCAGGCTCGTCTTAAATGCCTTAAAGCATATTGTGGCGCACCCGATCAAAACTTCCTTCATAGTACCAAGGATATTCTGGTTTAACTAAAGCCACTAACCATTTATGTAAATCAATGTTAAATATTGTCTAATTATTTCGATTCAGTTCTTAGCCCTATGACAACCCAACTTAGTATCATAACAGTTCTATGATCTAGACTCACAGTAATTAGTTGTTATGCCTGTCTTTACTAGGCTAGGGGAAGAGAAAAACGAAAGGTACTTCCTTCTCCCAATTTACTTGTTACTTCAATATTGCCACCCTGTAATTCTACCAAGCGATGAGTGATTGCCAAACCGATTCCTGTACCCCCAGAATAACTACATCGAGAACGATCAGCACGCCAAAATCTCTCAAAAATGTAAGGTAAATCTGCATCCGCAATACCTATTCCTGTATCTTTAATCGCAATCCATACCTGACGGTTGTCTCTAGTCGCAGTAACGGAAATAAAACCTTTTTCTGTGTAGCGAATGGCATTTCCTAAAAGATTAACCAATATCTGTTCTGTGCGGTCAAGATCTGCATAGACACAGGGTAAGTCTTGAGGATAGGATAAGCTTAATTCTGGGCCTTCTTCTAAAAGCTGATCTTTAAATCTGGTTACTAAAGATTCTAGTAAAGGAATTAAATTCACTTTTCCCAAGTTGATTGATAGATAACCTGCTTCTGCTTTAGAAAGTTCTTGTAAATCGTGAATTAATCGTTCTAATCTCCTGGTTTCTCTGATTAATCTTAAATATAATTCTTCGGAAGGTTCAATACGCTGATCTGCTAATTCTTCTAAATACCCTCGTACTACTGTTAAGGGTGTCCGTAATTCATGGGTTAAATCGCTAATTAATTCTCTTCTGTGTTTTTCTACATCTTCAAGACTACTAGCCATAGAATTGAAACTCACTCCCAATTGATTTAACTCGGGAATTTCGCTCTCAGGCATTCTTTCTTTTAAATTTCCACCAGCAAACTCTTGGGTAATTTCTTTCATTTGTTTGAGAGGGCGCATAATTCTTTGAGATGCTAAGTAACTGATTCCCCCTGCTGCACTAACTCCTATAACTAAAGATAATAAGGCACTACGATTCCAAGCATTATTAAAACCCTCTACAAGATAAGTCCTTGCCGATCGCACTGTAAAGATCCCTCTTTGCTCTAACTGTTCCAAACGCACGATAAACATTCGGGGCGAGGAAACTTTAGCTGTGATCGCAAAACAGCCTAAACCCACAATCATCACCAGTAAGTGAGAAAAAAATAGTCTTGTTCCTAAACTGAGTTTGGGCATTGGAAATTTCACAAATTAACAATATTTTACTGAAAATGATTAGCCTTTGGTTAAGTCAAATAGCTTTGTCCGCAATGGGGTGCAAGTAAATATCTACTACATAAATATCTTGATACTTTTCGTCAAAATAGTATCATTATTGATACTATTGTAATTAGTTAACATGACACAAATTAAAAAGCTTATTGCCCAAATCAAAAACAACCCCCAAAATGTGAGGTTTAGCGATTTGGTTAAAATTTGTGATCACTACTTTGGTGAACCTAGACAAAAAGCAACAAGTCACTATATCTATAAAACCCCTTGGCGAGGTAATCCCCGCGTTAACATCCAAAACAAAAAAGGAAAAGCAAAACCTTATCAAGTTAAACAAGTTTTAGAAGCGATTGCTAAATTGGAGCAAAAAGCAAGTGATTAACTACAAACACTATACTTACAGAACTATCTGGTCCACGGAAGATGAAGAATTTGTGGGATTATGTGCTGAATTTCCTAGTCTTTCCTATTTAGATGAAACACCTCTAAAAGCACTAGAAGGTATTATGAATCTTGTAAAAGATATTATTGCTGACATGGAAACTAATAAAGAAGAAATACCAGTTCCTTTTTCAAACAAAGAATATAGTGGTAAATTTCAAATTAGAATAACTCCAGAACGTCATCGTATGTTGGCTATCGAAGCTGCTGAAAAAAACATCAGTTTAAACCGTCTCATCAATGACAAAATAAGTTAGACAGGAAAAATATAATATTACGAAAAAGCGATCGCATTTCCTGGCATGATGCGATCGCAAAAATTAATTAAACATTTTCTCGCTAAGGGTGAGGCTGAAGAATAAAGTGATTTTCCCTAGCAAAAATCAATACTTTTCTTTCCTTACTCCTCATCCCTCATCATTGCTAATTGCTAGCAGGGTAACAAACCTTAGTACCACCCAAACCACAATAACCGTTAGGATTCTTTGCTAGATACTGTTGATGATAATCTTCTGCGTAGTAAAACTCTGGCGCATCTAAAATTTCTGTAGTGATTTCCTTGTAACCAGCCTTAGCTAACTCTTTCTCATAAAGAGCTTTAGAAGTTTCCGCTAGTTGTTTTTGCGTCTCAGTGTAAGTATAGATACCAGAACGATATTGAGTACCTACATCATTTCCTTGACGCATTCCCTGAGTAGGATCGTGACTTTCCCAGAATACTTTTAATAACTCTTCGTAACTGATTTTTTGAGGGTCATACACCACAAAAACTACTTCATTGTGACCAGTCATTCCTGTACAGACTTCTCTGTAAGTAGCGTTAGGAGTGTAACCAGCAGCATAACCCACTGCTGTAGTATAAACGCCTTCTTGTTGCCAAAACTTTCTTTCTGCACCCCAGAAGCAACCTAAGCCAAACATCGCTGTTTCCATAGCTTCTGGAAAAGGTGGCTTAAGAGGATTTCCATTAACATAATGTTTATCAAGAACTGGCATTGGTTCATCTCTTCCAGGTAAAGCCTGTTCTGGAGATGGCATAGTTGCTTTTTTTCCGAAACCGAATAGTACCATAGGATGATTAATTGTAAGCTTTGTTAATTTTGTTTACACTCTCTTCAATGTAGCGTGAATCAAAGTTTCATTAAGGGTTCTTGTAAAAAACTAGCCAAGATTTCCTGAGAAACGTTAACATAAGTTAACAACAACCAATGTGTAGATAATATCTTTTCTGGAACAACCAACAGTTTTAAGCTGAAATAACTCCAGATGTCACAATAAAAATAACAATCTCGATAGTAGATATTTAATTCTCAGCCAAAGGGAGACTATCAGCGTGAGCAAAAACAATAATAAAAAATGGCGGAACGCAGGACTATACGTACTACTTGCCATAGTAGTGGTAGCCCTCGGTACAGCCTTTCTAGATCAACAACCTCAAGCTCGTCAAACTTGGGCATACAGCACACTAATTGACCAAGTTGAGAATAACAAAGTTGAAACTGTAAAAATCAGTGCTGACCGCACTAAAGCCCTAGTAACCGACCAAGAAGGCAACCCCGTCTTAGTCAATCTACCCAATGACCCACAACTTATAGATATTTTGATGGAAAATCAGGTAGATATTGCGGTTTTACCCCAAGGTGATGAGGGATTCTGGTTTAGAGCCTTAAGCAGTCTTTTCTTCCCTATTCTCTTACTTGTTGGGTTGTTTTTCTTACTCAGAAGAGCGCAAAGTGGCCCTGGTTCTCAGGCGATGAACTTTGGTAAATCTAAAGCCAGAGTCCAAATGGAGCCTAAAACCCAAGTAACCTTTGGTGATGTAGCAGGTATCGAACAAGCCAAACTAGAGCTTACTGAAGTAGTAGATTTCCTCAAAAACGCAGACCGCTTCACAGCTATTGGGGCAAAAATTCCTAAAGGAGTTCTCTTAGTGGGTCCTCCTGGAACAGGTAAAACCCTTCTAGCTAAAGCTGTCGCAGGGGAAGCTGGTGTACCTTTCTTCAGTATTTCTGGTTCAGAATTCGTCGAAATGTTCGTTGGGGTGGGTGCTTCTCGTGTCCGTGACCTCTTTGAACAAGCTAAAGCTAATGCTCCTTGTATCGTATTTATCGATGAGATTGACGCAGTTGGTCGTCAACGGGGTGCTGGTTTAGGAGGCGGTAACGACGAAAGAGAACAAACCCTCAACCAGTTACTAACTGAGATGGATGGTTTTGAAGGTAATACAGGTATCATCATCATCGCTGCTACTAACCGTCCTGATGTCCTTGATGCTGCTCTGATGCGTCCTGGTCGTTTTGACCGTCAAGTAGTAGTAGATCGCCCTGATTACAATGGACGTACTGAAATCCTCAAAGTCCATGCTCGCGGTAAAACTTTAGGAAAAGATGTTGATTTAGATAAAATTGCTCGTCGTACTCCTGGGTTTACTGGTGCAGATTTAGCCAACTTACTCAACGAAGCAGCTATCTTAGCAGCCCGTCGTAATCTCACCGAAATTTCGATGGATGAAGTTAATGATGCGATCGATCGCGTCTTAGCAGGACCAGAGAAGAAAAACCGCGTAATGAGTGAAAAACGCAAAGAATTGGTAGCTTATCACGAAGCAGGACACGCTTTAGTCGGTGCGTTAATGCCAGATTATGACCCCGTACAAAAAATCAGCATTATCCCTCGCGGACGTGCTGGTGGTTTGACTTGGTTCACTCCTAGCGAAGACCGTATGGAATCTGGTTTATATTCTCGTTCTTATCTGCAAAACCAAATGGCCGTTGCTTTAGGTGGTCGTATTGCTGAAGAAATTATTTTCGGTGATGAAGAAGTAACTACTGGTGCTTCTAACGACTTACAGCAAGTCACTAGAGTGGCGCGTCAAATGGTAACTCGTTTCGGAATGAGTGATCGCTTAGGACCTGTTGCTCTCGGCCGTCAAAACGGTAATGTTTTCCTCGGTAGAGATATTGCTTCTGACCGCGATTTCTCCGATGAAACTGCTGCTGCTATTGACGAAGAAGTCCGTAACTTAGTAGATCAAGCTTATCGTCGTGCTAAAGATGTCTTGGTAGGAAACCGTTACATTCTCGATCAATTAGCTGAAATGCTAGTAGAAAAAGAAACAGTTGATGCAGATGAATTACAAGAGATTCTGTCTAACAACGATGTAAAAATGGCAGCTTTGGCTTAGGTTTAATCAGTTATCAGTAAACAGTAAACAGTTATCAAGCTGATGCTAGTGATTTAACTTAGTGTTGAACTGATAATTGATAATTTATGCAGCACATTCTTCAATGGATGTGCTGTTTCAATTTTCGGTGTTGCTCAAGAGCGAGTATGATTTGAAAAAGCTAACAGCTAATAGCTGATAGCTACGAACCATATTATTATTGACTTCATACCTTGTTTCAGCAACGTTCTAATTTTTATCACCAGAAATTATGAGTCAAATTAAACAAATTATTGGTCAGGGAGTTCCAGTAGTAGGTAATGATATTGACACAGACCGTATTATTCCTGCTCGTTTTTTACGCTGTGTTACCTTTGATGGTTTGGGAGAACAAGCTTTTGCTGATGACCGCACCCAAGCACAAGGAGAACATCCTTTTGACTTATCTCAATATCAAAACGCTAATATTTTGGTGGTAAATGCTAACTTTGGTTGTGGTTCATCCCGTGAACACGCACCCCAGTCTCTATCTCGATGGGGGATTAAAGCTATTATTGGGGAAAGCTTTGCGGAAATTTTCTTGGGTAACTGTACTGCTATTGGTGTTCCTTGTGTAACTGCATCAGCAGATATAGTTCAACAAATACAGAATTTACTTCAAGATAATCCTGAGATTAATATACAAATTAATCTCGAAACCATGACCGTAGTTTGTGGAGATTTAACCGCAGCAGTAGCTATGAACCCTGCTTCAAAACAGATGTTTATTAAAGGTACATGGGATAACTGTGGTCAATTAGTTCAAAATGAATCAGCAATTCAAACCACAGCATCTAATTTACCTTATCTAACTTGGTAGAAGGTTTTGATAATTGACAATTACCTCGACCTGTGACATTAAAAGGAATAAGATTTATACAGTTAAAGGAGCAAAAAAATTAATCATCGTGGTTGGTCTTTAAAAGCCAGAAATCCTGAAACTATCCAGGGTTTGATGCCCTTTTGGAGATGGTTTTATAAGTATTATTTTCGAGTGCAAAGTGATGGTTGGGAACACATACCTCCTAAAAACCCAGTGCTTCTAGTTGGTTCTCATAATGGGGGAATGGCTACACCAGATATGATTATGGCGATGTATGACTGGTTTAGACATTTCGGGACTCATCGCCCTACCTATGGTCTAATGCACCCCCACGTTTGGAAAATTAATCCCAGTTTTGCACAGTTAGCAGAAAAAACAGGAGCAATCGTAGCTCATCCCAAAATGGCGATCGCAGCCCTAGAAAGTAATGCTAGTGTTCTGGTCTATCCAGGGGGCGCACAAGATGTATTTCGTCCTCATTCTCAAAGAAATAAAATTAATTTTGCAGGACGCAAAGGCTTTATCAAACTTGCTCTAAAATACAAAGTACCCATTATCCCCATTATTTCTACAGGGGCGCACGATACTCTAATTGTGTTAGCTGATTTTTATGAGCAAGCTAAACAGTTACATCGCTGGGGAATGCCTTGGCTATTCAATCTTGACCCTCAAGTTTTCCCGATTTATCTGGGTCTTCCTTGGGGAATTGCTATTGGACCACTACCCAATATTCCTTTACCTGTACCCATTAGGCTGAGAGTTTGTCCTCCTATCTGGTTTGAGAAATACGACTCCCAATCTGGCTCTCAACCAAGTCGCGATCGCAATTATGTAAATTCTTGTTATGAACTAGTGGTAAAAAAGATGCAGCAACAGTTAGATCAGCTAGTAGCAGAGACAGACTCTTGTATCTCGAAAGTGGATAGGAATAGTTACTTTATAACTTAGATGGGGAACTCTAAGGGTTGGGTTTTTACGAAATAACTATTAGTACACATATTCTATTTAAATGAATGGCGAAGAACTACTATGGCTTTATAAAACAGGACAAAGGGATTTTAGTCGGGTCGATCTTAGTCAAGCAGAGATTATTCAAGCGGATTTAGAAGAAATTGATCTAAGTCGTACTGAGCTTGATTGGACTAATCTTAGTGGGACAAATTTAACTAGAGCCAATCTTAGCCGTTCCGATTTGGTTCATGCTAGATTAATTGGAGCTAAATTAGTAGAAGCTAATTTAAAGGCTGCGGATTTAGGGAAAGCCGATCTTAGTTGGGTTAATTTTCATCAAGCTAGTTTAGTAAGAGTTGATTTGAGTGATGCTAATCTTAATCAAGCCATCCTGACTAATGCTAATCTCAGTGATGCTAATCTCAGTGGTGCTAATCTGAGTCTTGCTAATCTCAGTGGTGCTAATCTGAGTCGTGCTGATTTAAGTGGTGCTAATCTGAGTGGAGTAGATTTAAGTTCTGCTAATCTGAGTCGTGCTGATTTAAGTGGTGCTAATCTCAATGGTGCGGATTTGACCCAAGTTAATCTCAATAAAGCTGACTTAAGTGAAAGTAATCTACGGAAAGCAAATTTATGCCAAGCTACTCTCAAAGGAGCTAATTTTCGTAATGCTAACTTACGTGCTGCTAGCCTGACAGGAGCTATATTGAAAGAAGTAAGTAGCAGTTTAGCTACTATATCTGAATTAAACTTAGCAGGATTTAACCAACCTAGTCGTGTTGATTTAAGTTCTGCTAATCTTAGTGGAGCAATTTTATCAGGAGTAAATCTAACCAAAGCTAATTTAAGATTTGCACTGTTATATAAGACCGATCTTAGACAAGTTGATTTAGAGAATGCTAGCCTGATTGATGTCTATCTTAGAGGGGCAGATTTAAGAGGAGCTAATCTCAAAAATAGTGTCCTAAGTGGGATTAATCTCAAAGGTACTATTATGCCTGATGGCAGTGTACACCCTTAAGTTTCTACTAGCTAGCTAGATATTTATTGCAACAATTAATAATTAATAATTAGCAAGAGCGCAATTAACATCTCAACCATTTTATAACTAATGTAAACTACCTATTGCGTGATTTCTCTTGTAATTTTCTCATTTGTGCTAACCTTTTTTGTTGTTCTCTAGCTCTCTTTTCTTGTTCTTTAGCTCGTTGTTGCTCTCTTTTTTCTCGGTCTTTTTCTAGCTTTTCTTTTAACTTTTCTATTCTTTTTTCCATTTGTTCACGCTGTTTTTCTAATTTTTCCTCTAATTTTATTTGCTCTGGTGTTTTTTGAATGGATGGTAGTTTAATATTGTTAAAATTTGTGGTTTCAATTGCTATTTCTCTAGAGGGAAGGGAAAAATTATTGGAAACTCCGTATTGACTTTGGAGCCCTGTTATTCCACCATTGAGGTTTGAAAGATTCTGAACCGAATAACCTTGCTGTGATGAACTAGTACTTCCAGTGTAGTAAGAAGAAGTAGTGAGTGGTATTGTAGACTCTTGAGATAGAGAACGTAGTGTAGAAATTTGACTCGTGGTATTTTCTAAATAGTTAGTTATCGACCTATCGGATGTGTAGGTGTAGCTTAAAATACTTGGCTCAAAAAAGTCTGAAGGTTGCCTATTGTCTGCACGCCTTTGTAGATTGTTTTCTGGCTGCTGTTGAAAATCATTGGTTAATTCAGTTTCAAAGTCATAAATATCTTGATAGATATCTTCGTAACCTGTTTGAGATAAGATTTGAACTGTATTTTCACCAGAATCCCCTATATTTTGGTCAAATTCTAATCCTTGTAATGATGTAATCAGTGACGTTAATAGTTTCTCTGGCTGCTCTTGATATGTTTCTATCTGAAATGCAATAGCTTCTGTTAATGGCAGATTCTCTGATTTTATTTCATCCCAAATAGACAATGACTCACTCAAGGGGATCAATGTATATTCTTCTTCTACATCAAAGTCAGTAGTTAAAAGATTTTCTAGGCTGGAATTAGTTGTACGATACTTCAAAGATACAGCATATGCTGAGTTGTTATATAATCCAAAGTGAGCCAAAAATAGTCCTGCTCCTAAACCGATTTTTAGTAGAAAAAAGTTTTTAGTGTTCATCATTAATAATAATTATTCTATTTGATAGCGTTAAGTTTTCTTAAATTGCTGACCTAATTGAATTAAAATTTTAATCAAACAAATTATAGTAATTCATCAACTAACACTGTGGTGATCTGTCATACATTTTTTTGTCTGTTTATTTCAAGATATTTCAGTGTTTTTACTTAATTTATATCCTCAGAGCGAGTAGTTTTGTATGTTTAAGCCAAGATACTGAATCACCACAAACTTGTATTTCTCCTACCTGTACATAGTATATAGGATTATTTTACTTTTGTTTATTACAGTAAGTTTAACTGTCATCCATATAATCTTTGTATAATAATTTGTACTATCTTTTTGGCAGCCCCATCAGTACCACGATTTTGTAATAATAGATGGTGTATGCGCTGGAGTTTAGCAGGGTTAGCTAAAAAATCTAAGGTCATTTCCCCAATGTCTCTAGGAACTATTTTTCCGACAATTTCTGGCATGATTTCTGATTTTGCCCAAATATTAGGCCAAGCAAATAATTTTTTTTGTCGTAGAATTAACCAATTAATCAACTTGGCAAAACTCGTCCCTACTACTGGTAAGTTGGCTAAAATACCTGGAATGCCATCCCAAGAGCGCATAGCATCTAGCTGTTGAGTGGGTAACAAAACGATCGCAGGAATCCCTAAAGCTCCTAATTCTGCTGTGTTTGCTCCTACTGTAGTGATACACAATTGACACTGTACCAAAAACTCATAAGCAGGAAACTGGGTGATTAGTTGAATTTTTGTCCCTTGAGCAGTCAGTAAGTAAGATTGATTTTTATTAGTGATTAATTGACCACTAACTCTATCAAATGTTTCATTCAAAGGATTAAATTGAGGATTGGCGTATTGCTCTAGGGTTAATATATCTAAGGTGGGAGCAACAGGAATGATAAACTTTATGGAAGGATCGATGTTATGAATTACATCAGCGATCGCCATACACAAAGGAATACCCTGCATCAGTTTAGCAGGTTTTGAGCCTGGTAACAATCCAATAATAGGAGAGTTAGTATCTAATTTTTCTGGGGAGTTAGAAATAGATTTAACTTCTAATACGACATCTGCAATGAGATCGCCGACAACAGTACATTTATGATGATATGGTTTCGGTACTTTGGTTATAACCTCTGGAGTCATCACCGCAAAAGCATCTATGTAGCGATACCAGCGAGCATCCCATTCTGCATAAACTAGAGTTTGATAACCTAATCTTTTACCAATGACTAGAGTATAGAATTGATCTCCACCCAAAAAAATTACGATTCCTTGTTGTCGCCATTGCCAATTTTCGGCGGTTTTCCCCCATAACAGAAAATGGAAAAAATCTTCTGCTGCTTGTACTCGATCTACTTCTGGATAACTTTTGGCGATCGCAACTTCTTTTCCTGTACTATGGGGACAAGGAGATAAAATTACTGATATCCTAACTTGAGATGAATCCGCCCCCAACTCATGACGTAAAGTTTTAACTACAGGGCGTACCCAAGTCACTACTTCTCCTACTGCATTTGAGAGAATTACGAGATCGACGGGCTGCATCATCAAAATTTATTCTGAGATATTTAAGTTTAGAAGCCCTTGTCAACAGTTAGGGCTGTTTCAAAGTGAGATAAGTTAACGATTTTAAATTTTAGGGAGGTGGGGATTTAGGGAAATGGGTAAATCAACTTAAATTAGCTGATTCATGAGCAGAATTTAGTCTTGATTTTTTTGAGAATTATTCTGGTAGCGAGACTTAAATAAGCAAAAATTCGTTGATGAACAAAAACTATAATTCCATTAATATGCCTTAAAAATCTAAATATTGAGCTTCAAAATATCCCCGCTCTCCCCAATTCCCGCTCTCCCCCATCTATCTTTTACAAGAATGAAACAGCCCTGCTCGTCAACAGGGGGTTCTGAGAGGTATGAAAGTGCGAAAAAAGACTCGCTACCTCTGCCAAACCCATTTAGCTGTGAACAGCGAGCCTTATAATACGAGGACAAGAAGAAAAGAAAATTTTTTTTCCTTTCTCCTTATAATTCATTCCTCATCAGAAGCTCTAACCTGCTGCTTGGGCTGGTTTTTGACTACTGCTAATTCTGCCACGAGAAGATTTACGACTAGTTGATTCTTCTTCTATAGGAGTAAATTCGATGTTATTGAATAATGTAGTTACAAAAGCAAACAACAAGAAGGGGAGAGATAAAACTAAAATAATCCCTACTGTAGCGAAAGCGTAAATTTGGCGAGTACTGCTCCAAAGTGCCAAAGTAGTGGCTAAACTAACAAAAATTACTATCAGCCAAACAATAATTTGAAGATAAATATCACCAAATGTTAGGGTACATATCATTTTATACTTAGGCTGTTCTGTATCCATATAATAATCCCTCATGATTCTGTAATTTATTTAGATTATCTAAGATAAGGAGCTAAATAATAGTTTCTAAATATTTTCCACAGAGTTGCAACATCTATTTACAAAGGGCGCATAAGACTATTACTTGTAGCTCCGTTGAGTTAATGCTACATTCTCAAACTGCAACTCTTCCTTATGTAGAATAGACTCTTTATCTTCTCCCTGGTATTCCCAAGCTGCAACATAACTGTAATCTTCATCGTTGCGTTGGGCTTCTCCTTCTGGGGTTTGATACTCTTCTCGAAAATGCGCCCCACAGGATTCTTCTCTTGATAGGGCATCTTGTGCCATTAATTGCCCTAATTCGATAAAATCAGCAACTCTTCCAGCAAATTCGAGGTTTTTATTAAAATCTTTACTATCTCCTGCTACTTTTACATTCTGCCAATATTCTTCTTTGAGTTCGGCAATTTTCTCCGAAACATATTTCAACCCTTCTTTATTGCGAGACATCCCTACATAATCCCACAGTAGTTTTCCTAGCTGACGATGGAATTCTAATACTGTTTTTTCTCCATCGATAGCCAGAAGTTTATTAATTTTATCAGTAGCTGCGGTTTCTGCTGACTCAAATGCAGGATGATTAGTATCTATAGGCGGTAAATCAGTTGTTGCAATATAACTACCTAGAGTCTCAGGGATGACGAAATAACCATCTGCTAATCCTTGCATTAAAGCACTAGCACCTAAACGGTTTGCTCCATGATCTGAAAAGTTAGCTTCTCCTAAAACGTGCAATCCTGGGATATTACTCATCAAATTATAGTCCACCCACAAGCCACCCATAATGTAATGTACTGCTGGATAGATACGCATGGGTACTTCATAGGGATTTTCCGCAGTGATGCGCTCATACATCTGAAATAGATTACCATATTTTTCTGCGATCGCGTTTTTTCCTTGTTTTTCTATAACATCACGGAAATCTAGATACACAGATAAACCTGTTTTTCCTACTCCTCTTCCTTCATCTGTAACTTGTTTTGCATTGCGGGAGGCGACATCACGGGGGACTAAGTTACCAAAACTAGGATAGCGAGTTTCTAGATAATAGTCTCTTTCTGCTTCAGGGATCTGATTAGGATGGCGTTTATCTCCAGGGTTTTTAGGTACCCAAACTCTACCATCGTTGCGTAATCCCTCACTCATCAGAGTTAACTTAGATTGATAGTCTCCAGAGACAGGAATACAGGTAGGATGTATCTGAGTAAAACAGGGATTAGCAAATAAAGCACCTCGTTTGTAACATCGCCAAGCAGCAGTTACATTGGAGTTTTTAGCATTAGTAGAAAGATAATAGACATTACTATAACCCCCAGTACATAGTAATACCGCATCCCCTACATACCTTTCCATTTCTCCTGTCACCAGGTTACGAACAATAATACCCCTAGCTTTCCCATCAATTATTACTAAATCCAACATCTCTCGACGGGGATACATTGTAATTTTTCCTGCTGCTATCTGTCGCGACATGGCACTATATGCACCAAGGAGTAATTGTTGTCCTGTTTGTCCTTTAGCATAGAAAGTACGGGATACTTGCGCCCCACCAAAAGAGCGATTTGCTAACAACCCTCCATATTCCCTCGCAAAAGGAACACCCTGAGCTACACATTGATCGATAATATTATTACTTACCTGTGCCAAGCGATATACATTAGCTTCCCTAGAGCGATAGTCTCCCCCTTTGATAGTGTCATAGAATAACCGCCAGACAGTATCACCATCATTAGGATAGTTTTTCGCTGCGTTAATTCCTCCCTGGGCTGCTATACTGTGGGCGCGACGGGGAGAGTCTTGAATACAAAAGCTTTTGATGTTGTAGCCCAACTCCGCCAAGGTTGCTGCTGCTGATGCGCCAGCTAAACCCGTACCTACAATTAGGATTTGGTGTTTCTTCTTATTAGCTGGACTCACTAGAGGACAATGATCTTTATAATAGTTCCATTTATCTTGCAGTCTTCCTGGGGGGATTTTGGGGTCGAGTTTCATAAGTATGTGAGTTTTGATTGCATTCACCAACCAATTATATAAAAATGAAGCAGTTACAAGATTCTGAAAACCTTAATTCAAGTAAAAATTTAGCCAAACCTTTTATTAAATGGGTAGGGGGAAAAACTCAACTCATAGGACAATTGGAAAATTTCTACCCTTTAGAGTTACCAGCAGGAAAAATTCATAAATATTTTGAACTCTTTATAGGTGGTGGTGCAGTTTTCTTTGAGGTTATTCAAAAGTTTCCTATAGAAAAGGCTTTCATTAATGATATCAATCAAGACTTGATTTTAAGTTATCAAGTTATTCGCTATAATTCTCAAGAGTTAATTAAGACCCTCTCGAAGCTACAAGAAGAATATTTAACTAGTAATAGCCAGCAGAGAGAAAATATATTTTACAAAATTAGACAAGAATATAACCAGCAAAGAATTGAATTTGATTACAATAATCTATCTCAAGAATCTATTAAGCGAGTATCCTTAATGATTTTTTTAAATAAAACCTGCTTCAATGGCTTGTATCGCACTAATAAAAAAGGGGATTTTAATGTACCCATAGGCAAATATAAAAATCCTACTATCTGTAACAGTGATAATCTTCTAAAAATATCTAAGATACTGCAAAATGTCACTATACACTCAGGTAATTATGATATTTATACTCAATATATAGATAATAATTCTTTTGTTTATCTAGACCCACCCTACAGACCAATTAGTAAAACCTCTAGCTTTACTGCTTATGCTAAATCTGGCTTTAATGATGATAGTCAAATTAAGTTAAGTCAGTACTATAAATATTTGGATCAAGAATGTCAAGCTAAAGTTATGCTGAGTAATTCCGATCCTCAAAATGTCGATGTTCAAGATGTTTTTTTTGAGAATCTATATAGTCAATACAATATTCATCGAGTTAGTGCTAACCGCATGGTCAATAGTAAAGCTGCTAATAGAGGAAAAATTACCGAGTTATTAATTACTAATTACTAAACTCTATAGTAATTAATTTGTATGATTATTTTATTTGTCTGATTAATAAAGATATTCCTTTATCTGATTTATACACTTTTATTATATCTCCATACGAATTACTTGACATAACTCATGTACATAGAAAACATGAACTACCTTCATTGCAAGACAATACATATAATTATCAGAGACTATTAAATAGTGAGAAGCTAAAAAAAATACAGGGTAAAAGTATTCGGGGACATTGGGGTATTGAAAATAGTCTTCATGTTCTGTTTAGACGTAACTTTTTCAGAAGATAAAAGTAGAATCAGGAAAGATAATGCTCCTGAGAATTTTGCTCTATTAAGAAAGTTAGCTTTAAATTTATTAAATCAAGAAAAAAGTACTAAAGCCAGTAATAAAATGAAGCGGTATCGTGCAGCTATGGATAATAATTATTTACTAAAAATGCTTCAGGCTTCTGGCTCTAAATCAGATCTTTGATTTTTTTTTCAATTTTTAAGACATTCAATACTTAAATTTAATCGAGATTGATTTCATTTAAATTTAACAAATTTTAGCTAATTTTTTATTTGGTTTATGACATTATTGAGTCCAAAAACACTCTTGTATTACCAATAATTTTAAGGCAGAAAATCAATTATTTGTCAAATAAATTAAGATGCGTTTACCCTGAGCTTTTAGCCAGTTTTCTGGTTCTTCTACGCGCATTATTTTGACCAATAGCTTAAATACTGACATTACTTGCTATTTACTACTTGCTAAAAGCTACTTCGTACAGTAATAGCGATGCCACAACCTAAAACCTGATTAAACCTCGCTAAATCTTTAAATCCCAATTCTGACAAATTATAGCGTTTCTCTTTCATGGTGAGATACAGTAGTAGGAATGAGTAAACCAATTATGAATATCTTTCAAGGATACTTGAGAATTAGCATTGGCGAACGCGGTAGTTATGCTAATCCCAGAACTAGCGCTAAATATGCTCATGTAAGTAATGAAATTGCTGTTGCTCTCTGTTATTGATTTGGGCTAAGGGAGTTATGACCTATAGTATGGATATCAATCAGGTTTTCTCTATTTAATAATTAACTTGAACAAAAGCACTTTCTCGTATGCCCAAACGCGACTCAGTGATCATAATCGGAGCAGGAATCTTTGGACTGACAACGTCAATTGAATTAAGGAAACGGGGGTATCAGGTGACGGTTTTAGAGCGAGGCACAATTCCCAACCCCAAAGCTTCATCTTATGACCGATGTAAAGTAATCCGTCCCGATTATGGTACAGATGAATTTTACGTTGAGATGATGGAAGCAGCATTTAGTGGGTGGGAATCATGGAATGCTCAATGGTCAATCCCCGCTTATCATCAAGTAGGTCTTCTCCTGTTATCAAAACATGAAATGAAAACTGGGGGTTTTGAATACTCTAGCTTTCACTTTCTGAGTAATCGAGGATACTCCCTCCTCCGACTCCAAGATAGACAAATCCAGGAGCGGTTTAAATGGAGTGTCAACAAGAACTACGTTGATGGGTACTTTAATCCGCGTAGTGGCTATGCTGATTGCGTTACCGTTAATCGACAACTCTATGAACTGAGTAAATCTCTGGGAGTGAACTTTCAGGAAAATACTCTGGTGGCTCACTTATTGACCAATAAATCCCGTGTGTTAGGGGTCATGACTCAGAAAGGAACTATTGATGCAGACTATGTAGTCATTGCTGCGGGTGCATGGTCTGTTAAACTACTTCCTCAATACAAGCTCCCAATACAAGTAGTTGGACAACCTGTCTTTTATTTTGAACCTTCAAATAAATCTTTATTTGAGAGTCCATCTTTTTGTGTCTGGGCCGCAGACATTTCCCATAGTGGTTGGTATGGTTTTCCCGCTCTGACTGACGGAACTGTCAAAGTAGCGAATCATGGAGATGGAGTTCTTTTAGACCCAGATGGGAATCGGGAAGTTTCAGTTGAACAGGTCCGCTCTTGTCGTGAATTTTTAGTAGAAATATTCCCCTCACTCGCCAGTGCCAAACTAAGTAAAAAACACCTTTGTCTTTACACCGATACTTTAGATGGAGACTTCATTATTGATTATGTTCCTTCAATGGAGGGAATCATCCTTGCAACAGGTGGAAGTGGTCATGCTTTTAAATTTGCACCGATTTTGGGGAGTTGTGTTGCGGATGTTTTAGAGCGCAGAGAGAATAGTTTCAATACTCGATTCAAATGGCGTGATGTTTCAAATAGGCTTGGTGAAGCCTCTAGAGCTTCAACAAGAGCGATTGTAGAAGGCTGTCCAAGCAAGATAATCAACTAAATAATCAGGGGGTGTATTATTGTAGATAGCTGCACCATGATTGTACTTTGAGGCGAGGCGCAATTTATCTTATTTTCTAGGCTTAAATAATTAAATAGTTTTCTTCCATAACAACAACACCCAAGCTAGATTCACTGAGAAATTTCCTTCTTTTTTATTAGTATAATTTAGAGTTTTACTGTTTAAGATAACAGTCATTAACTCTCTTGTTCTAGCTAAGGAAATATCAGCTTTTTAGATGGGTGTTATGGTTTCTTGTTAACGAGACAGATATTAATTTGAACAGAGTATTTGACCTCCTCTCTCAAATGTGAATAAACCTGTAATCTCTGTCAGGGAAGCTTTTTAGACTTCAATTATTAATTTATCACTTTCT
>JASJCP010000020.1 GCA_030065935.1 Xenococcaceae cyanobacterium MO_167.B27 | reverse complement strand
CGAGTGGTTGTACCAAAATTACGGCAATAAATCACTCCTTTTTGCTGCATTGCTTGCCTGTTCCATAGTCGTAGGATTGACCCCGTCTCTTACTGGCTGGAATTTCACCTTTATCTAGCAAAATATCATCATGACCCACCTTGTTCTTACTCACACCCCTATTATATCGCAGATACAAGGGGTTAAAACAAGGTGGTGTGTGCGGAATCGAATTCCGCACCTTGTGAGCGCCGTCCCCGTTCGCTCCACTGCCAGCCGTTAAAACGGACTGGCTAACTCTCGCTCACGGCTTTTTAGGTTTATTCTGTTTCAAGGTTGAGAACCTTCTCCCATCGGCCAATCTTGACGGGGAGGAAACGATTGCTCAGAATGTAGTATCGTTGCACCAGGTTCTTCGGGTTTGTTTAAACGTAACGCTGCACCAAACCCCACACCAGCAGCGATGGCGATCGCATTGGTGATTAAGAGAAATTCTAAGATAAATAACCAAGGACGAGAATTAGATACTTTCATGAACGCCTCAACACCACACAAAGGATTTAATCATCTTTTTAACCAATTACCGATAGAGCTTAGCAAGAGACGTTCAATTTGCCAAGTGATTAAGAAAGGATTAAGCTAATAATCATTTTTATTAATTTTATTTATAAGAATAATAAATGTAAAGTTTTTTGCCTAAATGTTAACTTTTAAAATTTAGCTAAATTCCTTGCGACCCTACAGTTAAAGCGAGTTTGGCATCTTTTTGATGTTTTTTTAAATCTAAAGAGAATGGGACGATTCCTAGAGTGTAACTGCTGATACTAGGCAATTAAGAAATACTAGGTTAATCTAGTCGATGATGAGTATACCTTATAAGTCTCACTATTTTACATTAGATTGTAACTTTAATGACAAAATTAAAATCTTAAAAAACTATTAAGGTTTTATAATGAGGAGTGTTATCAGGAGGAAAAAACGTGTTTACTCGATTAGCTCAACAACATCGTGATTTTGTGAGGGACTTAGTAATGAACTTGCAAGCATTGGCTATTGTCCTGGAAAATCGCGGTTATTTAGCTTCTTGCTATACCTGTGGTGGGGAAATGAATAGTGCTTCGTTTATGGTTAGTTTAGGGAAGGATCATCTGATTCGATTTCTGGTATCTGACTATGGCATTACTTGGACAGAAATGCGGGATGACCGAGAATTAATGAAATTAGAAGGTGCAGAAGCTATTAGTCAATTACAGGAATTGGCTAACTTGATCAAATATCAAAACCCCAACGAATCTTCTAATATTATTGACAACTCATCCTTTAAAGAACTGCAAAATATGGCCTAAATGTTGCGAATACAGTTAATTCTCAAATATTTCAAAGCATCTGCTTATTTTTCCTCAAAATCAACAGTATTGTTCCCACTGTTGATTTTTGTTTTTGTGAACACAATAAAATGAGGGGTTAATCTAAGTTAACCCCTTAAAAACACATTAAAAATGCGTATTAACCTAAGAAAATATTAACCTAAGATTGTTTTAATCAGGTCAATATAAGGAGTTTGACAGAGCAGATAAGCAAAAAATGCTCCCCCTGCACCCCCAACAAAGAAACCATTAGCAAACTCACCCCAACCTTCAGAGGTTCCTAAATCTTCAGGAACGTCAGGAGTGGTTAAAGTTGTAGTGGGTTTAGTCACGCCAACACTAGCGTACATAGATAAAGCAATGGTTAAAATAGCAACCAGACCCACTGCAGCGAGTAAACCAGCGGTGCTTGCATATTCGCTGTTACGTAACGGTCCAAGCAGGTAAAATGGTCCATAGATAAAATAACCATGAGCCATACCAATCTCTAAACCACGACGGTTAGCCGATAAACCTTTACGGTAAGCAGGAAGGTTTCTGATAAAAGGAATAGAGAACCCTGAAGAATTAACGGGAGTGGCTAAATTGCCCACTTGAGGGTCTCCACCATGTTGAATTACGTCGATTGCCATTTGGATTTCTCTGTGAATTATTAAACTTTGGCTGTTTTGACACCCTCCCTCGCCTTAAAAGGGCGGGGATTCTAAAATCTCACGATTTAGGTTTCTGTTTCATAGCAACTGCCAACCCTCTCAATGAGATTTGGTCTTATGTTCGCTCCACAGACTGACACCGTGTGTCCCACGGCCTTATGGGTCGAAATCCCGAAAAGCAGAATTTCTTTATTTATGAAGTATATTGACTAGCCTCCCCTTTTTGTATTTCTCTGGCCAGAATGTTAAGAATCTTTATAATTGCTCCATCTCGGCGAACTTTCCAGTAGGATTCAGGATGTTACCACTGTACATTGAAAATATAGGATCATAACAAATGACAGGTACATACGCAGTTGCTTACTTACCAGCCATTTTCGTTGCCTTACTCCCCGTCCTTGCTTTTGCTGTGATGGGTCTTTTATTCATTTACGTCGAATCAGAAGCTTAAACTCTTCTTTTCGTTGTCATATCCCCCCGACCCTCTCCAGTGGGTATGGGGCGGATTTTTCCATTTTATCTTTCTTCCAAAAGAAGACCATAGGCTATGCTGACGGGATGAATTTTGGGTAGAGCTTGTCGGTTTTGTAGTATAATGTCAACTAGCAGTAAAGTGCATCAAATATCAAGGGGACTGGCTTCCCTTACCTCAGATCGTCGGAACAAATATCGCCCTTGAAATTGTAATGGTGACGCGACTGGTAGATTAGGTTTAGCTCAAAAAGCACAGCCAAGCAACTAAATAGAATTTAGAGCCGTTGGCGGTCGGTGCGCCCGTGAACGTTAAACAAACAGCCCAGTAATGGCGGTCTGTCGGGGTCTTAAACTTTGGGAGATAGTATATCGCTTGTACCAAAGCAGACTAGATAAGAGTCTATATGGGAATCCCTCGGTTTACCGATGGGAGGTTCAAATGATTGCCATAGCATTTCCTGCTAGCCAACCAGTAGTCCAAGCACTTTGAAAATTAAAACCACCTGTTACCCCATCAATATCTAATACTTCCCCTGCAAAGTAGAGCCTCGGACATTTTTTACTTTCCATAGTTTTAAAATTAACTTCTTTGAGACTGACTCCTCCACAAGTTACAAATTCTTCTTTGAAAACTCCCTTTCCTGTAATCTGGTATTGTCCTTGGACTATCTCTAAAACTAATTTATTTAATTCTTTTTTCCCTAGTTCTGCCCAAATTTTACTGCTTTTAATTCCCACATAATTGACTAAACTTTGCCAAAGCCTTTTAGGAAGAGATAGAGGAGAATAGGCAATAATTTTTTTCTTGGGTGTAGCAGATTTTATTTGCAGTAATTCTTGTTTAATAGTTTCTTGATTGTATTGAGGCAGCCAATTAATTTCTAAAACATTATGATAATTATGCTCATATAAAAATCTTGCTCCCCAGGCAGATAATTTAAGGGTAGCAGGACCACTAATCCCCCAATGAGTAATTAATAATGCGCCAGTTTGCTCTAGTTTATTCTTACCTGTACCTAATAACTTTAATCTCGCATTTTGAACACTGACACCAGCTAAATCTTTAAGTCTTGGGTCTTGAATATTGAAAGTAAATAAAGAAGGAACAGGAGATTCTATAGTATGTCCTAACTGTTTTGCCCAACGATAACCTAAAGGATTGCTTCCTGTAGCAATTAAAACTTTATCTGCTAATAAATTACCACCATTTCTTAAACCTATTTGAAACTTTTGTTGATTGTATTCTAAAGATTTGACTGGTGTTGAGGTATGTAAAACTACTCCTAACTTTTCTGCTTCTTTAGTTAAACAATTAATGATGGTTGCAGAGTTATCAGTAACAGGAAACATTCTCCCATCTGCTTCAGTTTTTAGCTTAACTCCGCGAGACTCGTACCACTCTACTGTATCTCGGGGTTGAAATCGAGTAAAAGCACCCCGTAAAGCTTTTCCCCCTCTGGGATAATTCTGCACTAATTGAGTTGAATCAAAACAGTGATGAGTAACATTACATCTTCCACCACCAGAAATTCTCACTTTGGCTAGGGGTTTAGTTCCAGCTTCTAAAATATTCACCCTAACGTTAGTATTTAGTTTAGCACAGGTAGTTGCGCCAAAAAATCCTGCTGCGCCACCACCAATAACAACAATTTCTAAACATTTATCATTCATTATTTATCATTAAACGTTGAACATTTATAGCACTACGCTTTTAGATTAGGACATCATATTTAACACGAGTTAGGGTAATTCATGAATTCCTCCTACACAGACTATGTCATAACTTAAATTTGTATAGCTATATCATTGATAAATGGTAAATGATTTAATATCTGAGAGTTTTTTTAATTGCCCAAGCTAAACCTGAACTGATAGTAATTAGTAGTAGTATAAGTATGATTCCCCCAGAAAGAAAAGAGAAAATACCTAAGCCTCTGAGGATATAGAGAATAATAAAAATTACTAGAGACGTAATAAAAGTTCTTTTTAATGTGATCATTGGCGTTATACCTCAATAAGGAATGAGAGGATATATCAAGGATAAAGGATAAAGCATGAAGGATAAAGGATGAAGCATGAGGAAGTTATCAGTTATCATCAACCACCCCCAATTCCCTAATTCCCCAATTCCCCAATTCCCTAATTCCCCATTTCCCCTGACCTCTGACCTCTGACCTCAATCCTCACTCCTCATAATTCATCCCTCATAATAAGGCGAGGTAATTTGTAATTGTATCCTGAGTTAAATTTCGTCCAATAAACACTAAACTGGTTTGACGGGTTTCATATTTTGACCACAGACGGTCATAAAATGTATCAAAACGATTACCCACTCCTTGTAATACTAGACGCATGGGTTTATTAGCAACATTGACAAAACCTTTAATGCGATATATTTCTTCTTGTTGGACTAAGTTCTGTAGTTCCTGAGTTAGTTGTTTCGGTTCAAAAGTACGATCGCAAATTAATTCTACAGAGTTGATATCATCATCATGGTCGTGTTCTACTTCGTGGTCATGATGAGAAGGACGACTAGCTAAATTATCCTCTACAGCAGCATTAAAACCTAACAAGAGATTGGGGTCAATTTCCCCTCCATGAATGGGAATAATTTTGACTCCTGAAGGAAGTTCTTTTTGTAACCAATTCTTGAGCCTGTCTATAGTAGCAGTTTCTACTAAATCAGTTTTAGTCAGTAATACTAGATCAGCACAAGCTAACTGATCTTCAAATAATTCTTCGATAGGGGTTTCATGTTCTAGATTGGGGTCAGCTTGACGTTGTGCTTCTAAAGCTGCTAAATCTCCTACTATTGTCCCATCTGCTAGGGCTTTACAATCTACGACGGTAACAACTCCATCTACCGTAGCAGCATGACGAATATCTTGCCAACGGAATGCTTGAATTAAAGGCTTTGGTAGTGCTAATCCTGAAGTTTCAATTAAAAGATTGTCTATCTTATCCCGTCGCTGGAGTAACTCTTGCATAGTGGGATAAAATTCTTCTTGTACCGTACAACAGAGACAACCATTAGTTAACTCGATAATGTTACTGTTAGAGTCTTCTGGTTCATCGCACACTTGACAAGAACGTAATAAGTCCCCGTCGATACCGACTTCCCCAAATTCATTAACTAAAACTGCGATTCGTCTTCCTTGATTATTTTGTAACAGATTACGGACAAGGGTAGTTTTCCCAGCACCGAGAAAACCAGTTATTACTGTAACGGGTATTTTGTGCATATTTTTAAAATTGCTGAAAAGTTAATTGTTAATTGTTAATTGTTAGTGGTTAGTATCAGCGCAAGCCTTGCGCTGATACAGTAGGATCTAGAAGTCTATTAATGCTTAACCTAGTAGAGTATTAGACAAAAAAGTTAAGCCTATTCCGCAGATAATGAAGCCACAAAAACGCAGACGAAGAGATGTTTTTTTAGCTGACTTTTTGCTGATTAAACTACCTAGATAAAATGCGATCGCGCTAATTACTAATTGAATTCCTACAAAGCCTAATAAGTAAGCAGTCAAAGGGGTCATTTCTGCACCAACAATAGATTCTCCATAAGCATAGCCATGAAAAATCCCAGCGATCGCAGTTACAACAACTATTAAAACGAGATTAACAGCATTCTCTAAGGCTAAAGCAATACCAATAGTTAGAACTGAAACTGCAATAATTAATTCCGGTAAAGGAAGGTCAATACTAGCCAGATGAATTGCTGTTCCGAAAGCAGTAGCAACGCAGAAACTAGAAGGAATTATTAATCCTAACTTATTAGGTAAAACTGCTAACAAACCTACTGCAATAACAAAAGCAAAATGATCTAAACCAATAATTGGGTGTGCCAATCCTGACATGAAACCTTCAAAAAAATTACTGGGAATTGCTCCATCTAGAGGATGATGAGCCAAGGCTGATGGTGTGCCAATTATTAAGTTAATAACTAATATCAAACCAACAAAAGCAAGGGTTTTAATCCCCTGCTTTGAAAGCATATTCAACATAATCCGTACCTCGCAGATCTGTTTGTAAATTGTGTTTGGGGTTTGCCCTTCTCCTCTGGTACATTCACAAGTCATGACTAGTACGATTAATGGTTAGTGCAAGGCGCAGAATATAAAGACTAACGACTAACAACTAACAACTAACAACCAACGACTAATCAATAGACTAAGAAAAGGGCTAGCAGATTTGCTCTCGGCGGGTATTCTGACTGAGAAATTAACACGCTATTAATCTCATCACAGTTGCGGGACAGCGTTGGATTTACACCAAACTTTCCCCATTACTTCTGATGGCTGACCCCCACCAGAACCAAGTAGTATCTAACGATATCACAAAAATGTATAATCAGCGTTAGATCAAAAAAGTAGCAGTACTAGGATTATGGCAGATTGGCAGATAGTTACAGGGGGAATCACTGCGCCCAAAGGATACAAAGCAGCAGGAATTAAAGCAGGATTAAAAGCCTCTGGTGCGGAAGATTTAGCATTAATTTTATCAGATACAGAAGCGATCGCTGCTGGAGTTTTCACCACTTCTCAGGTTAGGGCTGCTTGTGTTGACTATTGTCGTCAAAGGCTGCAAGATGACTCTAGTAAAAGGGCTATTTTATGTAATGCAGGACAAGCCAATGCTGCTACAGGTGAGTTAGGTTGGCAAGACGCTTTAGAAAGTGCAGAATTACTGGCAAAAGAATTAAATATCTCTCCTGATGAAATTCTCCTCGCTTCTACAGGAGTAATTGGACAAAGGATAAAAATGGACGGTTTGCGCTCAGGGATTCCCCCGTTAGTAGCGTCCGCATCTCCTGAAGGAGGAAAAGATGCAGCTAAAGCCATTATTACCACAGACTTAGTAACTAAAGAAATTGCTCTCGAAACTACTATTGAAGGTCGTCCTGTTCGCATTGGAGGGATTGCGAAAGGTTCAGGAATGATCCATCCTAACATGGCTACTATGTTAGCATTTATCACTTGTGATGCTGCGGTTGCTACTCATTTATGGCAAGAAATGTTAAAGCGTGCAGTAGATAAAAGCTTCAATCAGATTACCGTTGATGGTGATACCAGTACTAATGATTGTGCGATCGCCCTAGCTAATGGACAGTCTCGCACCACTGCTATTACAGAGATGGGGAAAAACGCCCAGAAACTAGAAGCTATGCTAACAGAGGTGTGTCAATACTTAGCAAAAGCGATCGCTCGTGATGGAGAAGGAGCAACTTGTCTAATCGAAGTACAAGTATCAGGCGCACCTGATGATAAATCGGCTGCTCAAGTAGCTAAAACCATTGCTGGATCGTCCCTAGTCAAATCTGCTGTTTTTGGACGAGATCCTAACTGGGGGCGCATCGGTGCTGCTGCTGGTCGTGCTGGTGTTAAATTTCATCAAGATGAACTTAGTATTAAACTAGGGGACATTTCCCTGATGGAAAACGGTCAACCTCTGGCTTTTGATCGTGCTGCTGCGAGTAACTATCTCAAACAAGCAGCCGAAGGAGAGTATCTAGAAGATGATACAGTACTGATTTCCGTTTGTATCGGTAACGGCTCGGGTACTGGAATAGCTTGGGGTTGTGATTTGACTTATAAATATGTAGAAATCAATGCAGAATATACAACTTAGTCTAGTTTTGAGGTAGGGAATGGGGAATGGGGGAGACTAGGGAGACTGGGGAGACTAGGGGTAAGGGGATGACTGGGGGGTGCTAATTGCTAATTGCTAATTGCTAAAAACCTACTAACTACTAACTACTAACTACTCCCTACTTATTACTTATTACTTATTACTTCTGAGTCTTTCATCCTTCATCCTTGGGAAACAGTAATAGTAGGTTGGGTTTCGTTCCTCAACCCAACGCATACAAGTTGTGTTGAGTTTTGCACCCACTTGTTTAACCCAACCTACCTTAGTCTCTTGTTACTTTTGATAAACGGTATAACTAAAAATCCCTGAGCCAGAAAAATTCTTGATATGTTGAAACGGGAAATTTTGATATCGCTTTCTCTGATGCTCGTCTGGGGTTGCATTTCCAATCCCATTAATTCTCAAGTACCCTTGTCCATTCGTCTCACGGGTGCGGACAAGAGCGGTGATGAGATCGTAGTGTCAACAGAAGAAACCCGCACAGTAATAGATTTGTACAGTAAGAGCGGAATTGGGCGAGCGGAGCTAGAAGCCGTCGATGGAAAGTGGCAGAAACCAATCATCATGAGACTTCACCTACATGGGCTTGAGTCATTCAGCATTAACAATGGGGAATTCACTATCACCACATCTGTGGTTAGCCAACCACCCTATAGACAACTGTGGGAAATCTTTACCGTCGATGGAAGTGAGGATGATTCCCTTGAAGAAGTCGCTCCGTTTTGGATACCCCTTAGAATTGTTAACAGAAAGGAAAAAGGACATCCTGTAATTCCCCTTGAAGAGGGGTATTTTGAAGTGACACTTCCTGATGTACTGCTTGAGGAAAATCCTGAAACTCTATCCATTCAATGGATCGATTTCTTCAGAAGATGAATTAATTTGACATAAGCTTTAAATTATATTAGTTTGCTCTTATTTAATAAAATAATAGTACAAATAAACCTAATTATATTTAATATTTAAAAATTCAAAGCTCTTGAGCGATCGCATAATCGCTTAATCTATCAAACTAAATTATAAAGTTGTTTAAAGAATTAACCTCGATATACAGAAATCATTGTCTACTATACTCTTTCCGCCTATAGCGTAGAAATAAATAAATGCCTAAAGTTCCAGCTAACCTAACTGTTTGTACTTCTAATTCCGTCATTGCGATTATTTCCGCTTTCGATTTGACGACGTATTTATTGATATGTAGTCATTTTTTCACTCTATCTTGTAATTAGCAACCATAATCTAAAGTGTATCTTGGGCAGTAAAGCGATCGCTTTTAACGAAACAAAAGTAGAAGACTTTTTATCAGCAAATAAAACTCAGTTTGTAATTCCTGTTTATCAGCGAAACTATGATTGGTCTAAAAGTCAATGCAAACAACTTTGGGAGTGATGTGTAGCATTAGTTTTTAGAATTGGTATTAAATGCTCAACGGGTTTGATAAATCCTGAATTTTTACCTGAATAAATCCCCTTTTTTTTCTTTGAGCTAACAGAGATACTAAGAATTAAGTTAGAGAGGGAAAATAATAATGTCGTTAATTGGTGAATGTTTAGAGCTTTTGAAGTGCTGGAAATATAGAAAAGTTAATAGTAAGGAGAAAGAGAAGAGATTTCTTAGGAGTTCTAAAGATAGTATTCTCTCTGGTAATTTTAGTAACGATATTCTTATTAGTTCTTCTGGACAACTAAAAATTGACAATTTGGAAAGTTGCCTTAACTTAGTTGGCACTGACTTTATCATATTCTAATCCTAGGGCGTAATACTGTTTAACAACAACTATAGGTGTGTGGAACTTTTCCTACTACAGTGTAGGGAGTTGTCTATTAACTTTTGTTAAGAAAAAATAAATATTTGATAAATACTATATAAATAGTCAAGGTACAAAGATACTCATTTGCTTCATTCATGACGACTGCGGACGGTCAAACTAGGATTCAGCTTCATTCTTATCAATTAGATGTTGTCTATCTATAGAGCGTACTGGCTTTTTTTCGCCCCATCAGCCCTCGCTTTCATCCTATAGGGTGAACTACCAGGCATCAACTCTTCCAGTATGATGCTGGCTTCCTGTTTCCCGCCGTTGCCTCCAAACAATACAAGATTGTTTCTTGGTCTTACACCGCGTCCAGAGGTTTGGCTATCGCAAAGGATGCCCTGTACTCTCGTAGTAGTCTAGCTACTACCCAGGCAGACTCCCGCGTCCCACAGGAGTATATCTTTTTGGTTACAACGCTCTTGTTTTTATCGCTGAATGGGTACGTTACTCGCCATCCGAGCATTGATTAACTCTATCGAGTTAGCGGTAAATTGGTTTTTCCACGGGTTGGTTCGCTTTACCGCAGCTACATCCGCCTTTCCCCGCTTGGAAATATTTTACAACACCTGAAAGCCTTGCTACATAAAGATTTTATATAAAATCTGTAAAGCGCGCGATCAAAAAGTTATCGCGCTCGTTTACATCCCGACGTTCGTGCTACGCAGAGAACGCGGGGCTTTCACTCGCAAGCTAAACCATACCAGAATTCTCACTTGGTTCTTTAAGTTAATGTCTTTACATTTTTTTCACAGCTTTACACTTTCTTTACAAAATTTGGGTATTTTAAAAACATAAGTTCTTCTAAATACCACTTAGACAACAAAATTCAAGAGGAAAATTAATAATGAACCTGCTAAAGTCTCAACCACTTCCTTTTACTTCGATGCCAGATCGCTATTGGTGGGAAACTTTATGGTCAGATCCCAGACAAATACTAGTAACTTTAGGATTAAAACCAGGATTCTCAGTGCTAGATTTGGGTTGTGGCTACGGTCACTTTACTATTCCTGCGGCACGTTTAGTTAGTCCTGCACCTGTAGTTGGTATAGAGATAGATCGCCCTATTTTAGAGGAAGCACATCAAAATTCTTCAGCATTGACTAACTGCTCTTGGCTTAATGAAGATATCCTGGCTCTAAAGAGCTTATCTCTTAACAAGTTTGATTTTGTGATGATGCACAGCACTTTTCACGGTCTTGCGGATCCTATTAAACTAGTACAAGATATCACTGCTTTACTTAAACCAAACGGCTTTTTCTCTGTAATAAACTGGTCGCCAATTCCTCGCGAAGAAACAATTTGGTTGGATATGCCTCGTGGTCCCAAAACTGAAGTGCGTATTCATCCAAATAAACTGATCTCTACCGTACTCTCAGCCAGCAAAGATCAACTATTACCAGTCCAAATTATTCAACTTCCTCCCTATCACTACGGAGTTAATTTCCAATTTAACTAGCCGGACTTAGACATTTTTAAGTTAAAAACTGCCTCAAATCTATATACAGTAATAGTTTTACTAGGTATTAAGAGTTTTCTCGATCTACTTGGATAGAGCGCGCATCATTTTTTCTATTCTCTTTTACCCTATTTTTGTTGAATTGAAATCTTGTAGGTGGTGAGATATTTATCTGTCTTTTGCATAAGACTGCTTAACGACAGACATAGAGTAAGATTTACTTTCAAATATAACTAATAAAATCTAGATAATTGTTAATATTTTAGGGGAGTGCGATCGCTCTTTTAACTTAAAGAAATGAAATACTCTGATATTTGGCGTGGCTTTGGTATTACTATTGAGGGAGAGCCAAGTTTAGAAAGTCTTTATGCTTATGCTCCTGTATATCGCTTTAGTTATGGGGATAGAGACTGGGTGCTGAAACCTACTAGGGTGCGTAGTGATGGAGATGCGATCGCAGCTTGGACAAGTTATCTTGTATTTCAAGGAATTGGGAGTGTTGCTCCTACACGAAATTTTGGTAAAAACCCCAGAAGCTTTCCTAGTGGGAAAAATGATACAGAAGAAAACTGGATTATTTATCCTTTTATTACAGGAATTCCCTACAGAGGAAATACTACCCAAATTCGTTTTGCTGGCAAACTACTGGGTGAAATTCATAGCCAGGGAATGAATACAGATTTTAATCTCAAAGTTAGTAAAACTGTAGTAGCAATAGAAGCAAAAGAGATGGAAGAAGATATACAAATAATACTCCAAGAAATTGAGAAATCTGCTCCAGAAAATCTAAACAATGCTCAAAATATTTTAACTTCTTATTCTCAACGATATTTAGAAGAAGCACTCCCCAAGCTACTCAAAATTAGTTTACCCTTGACTAACTGTAGTTGGGACTATAAAGCAGCTAATTTAATTTATAAGAATGATACTTCTCCGATTTTGGTCGATCCAGATCATGGGGGACGTATTCCTCGAATGTACGATCTTGCTACTGCTCTGTTACTATTTCATTGCGATATTCCTTCTGCTCCTAAAAGGATGTTTACCCCCACAGAATGGATCGGCTTTTTAGAAGGATATACTCAATACATTCAACCAACATTAGAAGAGCAACAAACTTGGAATGATCTGCTTTTGTGCGCTTGGATGGATCAAGTTTTGTGGCTACTTAGTCATTTTCCAGAAGGTTGGAAAGATGCAAATGAATCTCGCTATTTACTTAGTTTATTAACTACCAATCTTGTTGACTTTTCTCTATTAAAGCTCTTGCAAAAATAGATCAACAATCAACTTGATCTGTACGGACATCAAGAAATATGCTTCTTACCCAGAAGCACCAGTGTCCTTGTTTAAATTGGCTTCATCAAAAGCAATAACTTATACAAGAAGCGGGTGATTAAACAGAGAATTAACCTTTAAATGGTATCGTCGATCTCAGGTTACAAAAAGCAGCAAAACCTATGCAGTCCATCGAAAATATTTCGTCATATAACAAAATTAAACCAGAATATCAAAAACTAATACATCAGTTGTTAGAGTTAGCCAAAGCGTATTTTAAAAATGATTTTGTAGCTTACTATTTACTTGGTAGCGTAGGAAGAGGTTAGGATATTCCCAAGGTATCGGATTTAGATACTGAAGTCATAATAAATAGAGAAGTTACAAAAAAAGACATAGAATGGGCTTCAGCAATAGCAAAAAAACAGCAAGTAAACTACAAAAAGCTGTATCGCATTGATTTAGGAATCTGGAGTTTGAACGACATTTACGATAAAAATAATGAAAATGTACAATTTATTTTTAAAACCGATGGGGTTCTAATTTATGGAAAAGAAATAACCAAAGATTTCTCATCTAAACCAGCAGGAATAGAATTAGCCAAGCAACTCAATAAGAATTATCGAAATAATTTAGAAGCAATTAGGAAAGATATTCTCGAACCAGATGATGAGGATAAGTTAAACGAAAATAATACTTCAGAGTGTATAAAATGGATTTCTAAAAAAATACTTAGGTTAAGCCTGGGAATAATCATGACTAAGGAAAATTTCTATAGACGAAATATGGAAGCAATGGCTAGAAAATTTGCTCAAACCTATCCTGAGTATGATTCTTATATTTATTCTGCTTTACAACAGTATCACAATCCAACCAATAATATTAATGAAGCTATAAAATTTTTAGATGAGATGGAAAAAACTATTTATGTATTAGCCGATCGCCTATTGGCTGAGAAACATTATAATTAATTCAAAAGCTCTCGCTCCCAGAACTCGACCAATGCCACTAAATTTACTATTTTGACAATCTAAACCAACATCAAAACACAGTTTTTTGTCATGATTGACATAAGCAAAATATTCTCCCATTTTACAGTCTCCTAAAATACTTCTACAAAGTAATACTAATTTCCTTTTTATTTGCTACAGATTTTGGGTCAGGGGCGTGAAGTCTAGGTAGGAGGTTGGCTAATATTAAATTAATTTTTCACAGGTTTTAAATTGATAATCACAATTTTATAATTAAGAAATAAATCTATTCAAATTTGAAAAAAACCTGACCCCCCGGGAGGAGACTTAATATATTTAGGTATTAAACCCAAAAGAGGAGGACACGGGTGAGCGGGAGCACGGCTCACCGTAAGATGTCCGTATCGGCTTTGTTGTGAAGTCTCCTTCGGTGCGGGAAGACCTCTGACCTCCCATTTATAGAAAGCTTAAAGAGAAATCACAAATACGATAATTAGTCAAGAAAATTTATCAGATATTAATATCTTAAACAGCTAGAAATTTTTGAATTACCTCTTGACTCAAATCTTCAGTATTACCAGAAGCCACAATTCCCCCTTTTTGCATCGCATAATATCTATCTGCTTGACGGACAAAATGTAAATGCTGCTCTACTAATAATACAGAAATTCCTGTAGCTT
Source organism: Xenococcaceae cyanobacterium MO_167.B27 (assembly GCA_030065935.1). Lineage (GTDB taxonomy): Bacteria > Cyanobacteriota > Cyanobacteriia > Cyanobacteriales > Xenococcaceae > JASJCP01. Next base: position 38,506 of record JASJCP010000020.1, on the reverse strand, counting down.
GAATAATCCTTTTAACTGCTGCTTCTATTTCTAAAATAATAGATGGTTGAATACCCTCTGTTGGTTCATCTAAAACTAATAAACGAGGTTTACCCATTAAAGCACGAGCGATGGCAAGTTGCTGTTGTTGTCCTCCGCTTAAATCCCCTCCCATACGGGATAACATAGTTTTTAACACAGGAAATAAATCAAAAATCTCTTCAGGTATTGACTCATTACCTTTTCTTCCTTGGGGACGAGCTTCTAAACCTAACAATAAATTATCTTTTACTGAGACACGAGGGATAATATCTCTACCTTGGGGTACATAACCAATCCCCATTCTAGCTCGGCGATCTGGAGTTAATTTAGTAATAGGTTTATCTGTTAAAAATATTTCTCCAGTGCGAGGTTTTAACAATCCCATAATAGTTTTGAGTAAAGTCGTTTTCCCAACACCATTGCGCCCAATTAAACACACCATTTGACCACAAGGAATATTCAAATCTACATCCCGTAAAATATGACTTTCTCCGTAATAAACATTCAGGTTAGAAACTCGTAACATTAAATCTGTTGCTATTGGTTGATTGTTCACAGTTGATGGTTAGTAGTTAGTGGTTAGTGGTTAGTGGTTAGTAGTATTGGGGAGACTGGGAGATGAGGTGGTTGATGATAACTGATTACTGATAACTGATTACTTCTGAGTCCCTTATTCTGGTGCTTTACCCAAATAAACTTCAATAACCCTAGGATCATTTTGTACCTCGTCCATTTTTCCTTCACAAAGTACTGATCCTTGATGTAATACTGTTACCTTATTTTTGGCAATTTGTCTGACAAATTCCATGTCATGTTCGATCGCAATTATAGAATGGGCTTCTGCGAGAGAAAGTATTAATGCGCCGACGTTTTCTGTTTCTTCATCAGTCAAACCTGCTGCTGGTTCATCTACTAATAGTAAATCAGGAGATTGTGCTACTAACATCCCGATTTCTAAGCGTTGTTTTTCCCCATGAGAAAGTAGTGCTGCTGGAGATTCTGCTTTAGCTTCTAGTCCAATAGTTTCTAATAATCCTGCTACTGTTCTAATTTCCCCTGACTTGGGACGATTAAATAAAGTAGAAAAGACATTTTTGTTATGATTACAAACTAGGTCTAAGTTTTCTCTGACTGTTAAATTAAGATACACTCTTGGAGTTTGAAACTTTCTCCCAATTCCCATCCTAGCTATTTTATATTCAGGAATTTTCTTAAGATTTCTTCCTTTAAATAATACTCGACCTTGAGTTGGTTGCACTTTCCCAGTAATCACATCCAAGAAAGTAGTTTTACCAGCACCATTAGGACCAATGATAACCCTTAACTCTCCAGAGTCCATACTAAAGTTTAAATTATTGAGAGCTTTGAAGCCATCAAAATTTACTGTCAAGTTTTCTATTTCTAAAACCTTGTTCATAATTAGTTTTCTTCTAACTCTGCCTTTTCTTGTATAACTTCAGGATTTTCCTCCAGGCTAGGATAAGTAATAATTCGTTTCTGTAATCCCAAAATATGTCTCAGTTTATTCCAAGCGAAATCACGCCACCAACCCACAATGCCATCAGGTAATACAGTTACAACAATCAAGAATAATGCACCCTGAAAAAACAACCAAACTTCTGGGAAACTCTCACTTAAAAATGTCTGACCTAATCTTACTAAAAGTGTCCCAATAATTGCCCCAATTAATGTAGCTCTTCCCCCTACTGCAACCCAAATAACCATTTCAATAGAAAAGGGAACTTCCATAAACTTAGGAGTAATGATTCCTGTTTGAACTGTATATAATGCTCCTGCAATACCTGCGATCGCACCAGAAATAGCAAATACTAAAACCTTGTATCCTGTCGGGTCATAACCAGAAAATCTCACTCTAGTTTCATCATCTCTAATAGCAACTAATAAACGACCAAAACGTCCACTAGTCAGCAAACGACACAAGTAATAAACTACCACTAAAGCAATTACCGTTATGATATAAAAAGTTTTTTGCGCTAAATCAGAACTAGCTAACATTCCAAAGATAGTTTCGGTATCAGTTTTTAAGCCATTAGTTCCGTTAATAAGTTTTTGCTGACCATTAAAAAAATTAAAAAATACTAACAGTGCAGCTTGAGTAATAATCGAAAAGTAAACCCCTTTAATGCGATTACGAAATACTAAATAACCCAAAAGTCCAGCAACAATACCAGGAATAACAATCACAGCCATAATTGTCACAGGAAAAGAGTAAAAAGGATACCAAAACCAAGGTAATTCTCTCACCCCATAAAGAGTAAAAAACTCTGGTAATTGTCCATCAGGTAACTGTAACTTAAGGTGCATAGCTAAACCATAACCACCCAAAGCAAAAAAGATACCGTGACCCAAACTTAGTAACCCTGTATAACCCCAAATTAAATCAATTCCTAAAGCCACAATTGATAAAGATAGAATTCGTCCCAAAAGACGTAATCTAAATCCTGGCAAAAGAATAGGTAAAATAACTGCAAAAATAAAAACTAATCCTAAAACTATACCGATTTCAATTAACTTTTGTCGTTGCTTTTTTTTATTCAATGCGATCGCTTTTTTAGGATTCATAATTCAAATAATTGATAATTAATAGACTTTTCATATAACCACTTATACCGTTTTTATTTAAGTTTGGGTCACTATGGGATACTGGGAGACTGTGGGACGGGGAGACTGGGGGAAAAAAATAGTATTTAGTATTCAGTATTCAGTATTCAATTAGCAATTAGCAATTAACAATTAACAATTAACAATCAACCACCAACCACTAACCACCAACCACTGTACAGACGACCCGTCGGGTCGTCTCTAACTAACCACTAACTCTTTACAACTCAACATTTCTCCCTTTTTGGGGAAATAATCCCGCAGGTTTCACTTGTAAAAAACCAATAATCAACACAAACACCATAACTTTTGCCATGCTGCTAGTAGCGAAAAACAGCAAGAAATCTACCAGAGGTTTCAAGGCTTCTATAGAAGAAAACATCAAAGCCAAAGTCCCAGAACCTATCAAATAGTTGACGATCCCAATTCCTAAACCAGCAAAAATAGCACCAAACAAATTACCAACACCGCCAACCACCACCACCATAAAAGTATCTACAATGTAGTTTTGACCAGTATTAGGTCCTACCGAACCTAGTAAGCTAACAGCACAACCAGCAACCCCTGCTAAACCTGAACCAATAGCAAAAGTTAAAGCATCTACTTTAGCGGTAGGAATTCCTAAACAAGAACTCATGGCGCGATTTTGAGTCACAGCCCTAATCCTTAAACCCCAAGTAGAACGATTGAGAAACCAATAAACAGCAACCAAACAGATAATAGTTAAAGCAATAATAAACAGACGAGCATAAGGCATCTGGAAGCCCAAAACTTTAACCCCCCCTCGTAACCAACTAGGGGCTGTTACATCGACATTTCTAGCACTAAACCAAGCTTTAGTTAGAACAGGAACTTTACTCATTAAAAACCCTGTAGCTACAGCAATAGCAGCAGACAAAGGTAATAAAATTGCGAGCGTCCAATTGCGGATTCTCTCCCAGTCAGAACGACGACTCAAGAAAGTCATCCCCGCAAAAAACAACAGACAAAATACCGCAACACATATTACTAGTAGCCAGTTAACACTGCGGACAAATTGGCGCAAAATTAAACTTACACCCCAAGTAGCCAGTAGAGTTTCTAGGGGTCGCCCATACAAAAAGCGGATTACTCCTCTCTCTAACACCAGCCCTGCTATTGCAGCCACCATAAAAGCGATCGGAATAGCAACTACAATATAGAAACTAAACCAAGGTTCTCCCCAAGGCTTAAAAACATTTTGTACAACAAAAGTACTATATGCCCCAAGCATCATCAATTCACCGTGGGCTAAATTAATTACCCCCATCAGTCCGAACACAATTGCCAACCCCAAAGCAGCAATAAGCAACACCGAACCAATACTGATTCCGTTAAATAATCCTTCTATTAATACAGACACAATTAATAAATAAAAAATTTGACAATACTAAGTTTTTACAATAGTAGATCAATACTAAGAAAGGTATTAGGTAGTAGGTAATAGACCCGCGCGGAAGCAAGATTTTTTAATGGTTTTAAAGGTTCAGATAAGAACTAATACCGAGTTTTGCACACACTCTCGATCATTTTATTCTTCGCGCTCTTCTTTGCGTCTTTGCGCCTCTGCGCGAGATAATACGATCTTATAACAACGCAACTTAGTATAATGGGACTTTTTGGCTAAGAACTCCCTCTTTTACGGGCGCAAGGCTTGCGCCCTTGTTTTTTCTGAACCATTAACCATTAACTGTGCGGGCTAAAAACTGAGATATTTTCCTGTCGGTGCAAGATCTAAGAATAGGGTAGGGCATTGCCCACCCCAATACAAAAAAACTACACCTTATACTTTCCGCCCTTGTTGGGGTCAGTCCAGTCACAGCCGTAACCTTTAGTTTCAGGTACATACTGATTCCAGGGAATAGGATCTACAGCACCATCAGTAGAGAAAACAATATCAAATAAACCATCATCTCTAACTTGACCAATTCTGACAGTCTTAGAAATATGATGATTGGGATTCATTTTCACTTTCCCTTCAGGAGCATCAAATTCTTGACCAATGGCTGCTTTTCGCACTGCTTCAATATCAGTAGTCCCTGCTGTTTCTACTGCTTGCTTCCAGAGATAAACCATAATATAAGCAGCTTCCATCGGGTCATTAGTTACTCTGTCCTCACCATATTTAGCTTTAAAAGCTGCTACAAACTTGTCGTTTTGAGGACTTTCTACAGTTTGAAAATAGTTCCAAGCTGCATAATGACCTTTAAGATATTCTGTCCCAATTTGACGGACTTCTTCTTCAGCAATACTTACAGACATTACAGGATACTTATTCGGTTTTAGTCCTGCACCTTCTATCTGTTTAAAGAAAGCTACATTACTATCACCATTAAGACTGTTAAAGATCACTCCACCATTGGGCAGGGCAGCCCTAATTTTAGTAATAATCGAAGTAACTTCTGTATCTCCTAGAGGCAGATAATCTTCCCCTACAGTTTTGCCTCCTTTAGCTTTGAGTTGCTCTTTGATAATGGTATTGGCGGTACGAGGAAAGACATAATCTGAACCAACTAAAAAAAATTCTTTCCCCTTATTTTCTAACAACCAATTAACAGCAGGTTCGATTTGTTGATTAGGCGCAGCACCAGTGTAAAAAATATTGTTAGAGCATTCCTGCCCTTCGTATTGCACAGGATACCAAAGCATATGCTGTTTAGATTCAAATACTGGTAATACTGCTTTGCGACTAGCAGAAGTCCAACAACCAAAAACAGTCCTCACTTGGTCTTTATCTATGAGTTTAGTTGCCTTTTCTGCAAAAGTCGGCCAATCTGAAGCCCCATCTTCTTTTACAGGGACAATTTGTTTACCTAATACTCCACCAGCAGCGTTAATCTCATCAATTGCCATCATTTCAGCATCAACAACTGTAGTTTCACTGATTGCCATCGTACCGCTAAGAGAGTGGAGTATCCCAACTTTAATTACATCTCCTGAATCAGCACCACTCGAAGCGGTACTAGAATCACTAGTCTGAGCCGTATCACTACTACCACAGGCTTTTAAAAGCATACTGGTGGCTGCTCCAGCCGAACCATATATTAAAAATTTACGTCTTCCTAATTTTGACATTGTTACTTTATTCTTTAAGTCCTATTACTACACCCGAAAGGCTATTAAATATTAGTTTTAGCATTTGAGGTGTAATTGTACTATAGGTGACAAAAAAACAAGACTACCAAGAACAGAAATAAACTTAAGTTTGTAAGTATTAATATAAAGTTACTATGCAGATTGCAAATATAATATACAGTATTATTTAGCGGATAAATTGCTACGACGATACTTCCACAAAATTGAAATAGATACCACAAGAATTACTGCAACTAGGGCAAAGACTCCTGCTTGAGTAACCCAAAGGACGATTTGCTGTAGAGAAACTATCTGTCCCAAGAAAAAAGATAAGCTGACTATGGTTAATGCCCATAAAGCAGCACCACTAAAATTGTAGAGCAGAAACTTTTGATAAGGCATCTGGGCGATCCCAGCTAAGGGCCCGGCAAAAATTCGTAACAACGTGATAAAACGACCAATAAATACCGCTTGGGCAGCATTTTTACTGTATTTTTCTTTCGCTAACTCCAATTTTTCTTCTGGGAAACGAAATAACTTTGCTACCCGTACCAAAACTTTCCAGCCACCAATCTTACCAATCCAATAACCAAAATTATCCCCAATGACAGCACCAGCGATCGCACTGGATAAAACTCCCCAATAATTTAATTCACCGCTTCCTGCCAAAAAACCACCTACAATGGTGATAGTCTCTCCAGGTATGGGAATTCCTGTATTTTCTAAAGCAATACCAGTGAATACCGCCCAATAACCGTAGTGATGGGCGATCTCTTGAGCATTATCTAGGGACAGTAACTCGATGGACATTAAGAACCTTTACAAAGGTTTACTTTATTCATCTTGACGCGGATTAGGTTGAACTGTCAATCCTTGACAACTTGAGGCAAGATAAAAATCACGATCTCCCAGAAAATCAATTTGGGAGTCTGGTGATAGTAAGTTGGTTCAAACCAAGTAATAATAAAGCTTTTAGTCTATTTTAATAGACTTGATTGTTTGAGTCGTAAAATTCATTTTACGGCGGATCATAGGATAGATACTGAACCTTTTAAAGGTACATCGAACTCAGATTTGACGGGTATCTTTTGCACAAATAAACTCTTATTCTTAGCCCGAACGCTTCTTAAGCAATGAAACTTAACACTGAAGTCAAAGGAGAAGGCTACCCCATTCTCTGCTTACATGGTCATCCAGGCTCTAGTGATGCTATGTCAGTATTTACTGATCATCTTTGTCAAAAATATCAAACTATTGCCCCCGATCTCCGAGGCTATGGTAAAAGTCGCTCTCAAGGAGATTTTGAGATGACAACTCATCTCGATGACTTACAAAACTTACTCAACCAGCATCAAATAGATCGCTGTGTGTTACTAGGATGGTCTTTAGGTGGAATCTTAGCTCTCGAACTAGCTTTGGCTAACCCTGAAAGATTTACTGGTTTAATTTTAGTTGCTTCTGCTGCTCGCCCCCGCAGTAGCCATCCTAGGATAACTTGGCAAGACTTAGCCTATACGGGTTTAGCTGGAATAATTAATTATGTTAAGCCTGGATGGTCTTGGAACATCAATAATTTCGGTAAGAGATCGCTATTCCGTTACCTAATTAATCAACATACTCCCGAAGCTTACGGTTATCTGGCTAGAGAAGGAGTACCTGCTTACTGGCAAACTTCTAGGTCTGCTCATCGTGCTTTGTCTCAAGCTATCAGCAAGGGCTATAGCTGTCTTGATTCTCTTCATAAGATACCTTTTCCCTGTCTAATCCTATCTGGAGAAGGCGATCGCCATATTACAGCAGAGTCCAGTCAAGAAACTGCACAAAGAATCATCAACAGTCAATGGATTTGCTACCCTAATACAGCACATCTCTTTCCTTGGGAAATTCCCCAAGAGGTTAGACAGGATGTATCTCAATGGCTTGAGGATTCTAATCCAACTTAACCAATTTAGGTTCCTGCTTTCGGAAATTTAACCCCATTCTCACGGGGTCACAAATGAGAAATAAATTATAAAGCTAGACGAAATAAGCACTCATGTGCTTTTATTTCCTTGTTCCTCATCCTTGTTTCCTCCTTCCTTTTGTAATTAAGATTGAGTACTCAAAGCAGGAACAGTATTAAAATCCACACTTTCTCCTAATTCATCAAATATTGTTAGCTCGCTAGGTTTACAACGTTTAATCTCTACCTCGATCCCCGAACAACCCTCATTTTTCAAATCTTCTATATAACCTGCTTTAGCGTTTTTCGCTTCTGTTATTGTTAAAAAAGGCCCAAAAAAATAAGTGCAGGAGGGTTTAGCCGTGTCGAGCTTTATCCAATAAGCCCATCCCAGGGAGTTTAAAATACCAGTTAAAATTTCTTTCATTAAAATTGCCTCTGATTTTACTTAATTGTCAGTATCGTTAATTTTTTGTAATTTGATTGCCAGTTATTGTAATGTTTTATGACAAATTATATCTAGTCCTTATATTTTATACAGTGTTGTTCTAATTTCAGAAAGTAATACTGGTAACTTATTTAGATTTTTATGAATTTGATTAAGGAGGAAGTTCCTTTGACCATCGCTGACGGCAGATTTCGTATATCGCGATCGCAGATGCCACAGAAGCATTTAAGCTCGGGGTTATTCCTGCTAGAGGAATAGATACTAATTCGTCGCAACAACGTTCGGTGAGAGAGCTTAAACCCTTACCTTCAGAACCTACAACTAATCCTACTGCACCACTAAAATCTATTGTGTGTAGCATTTTACTGCTTTCTATAGTAGTCCCATAAATCCAGAACCCTGACTCTTTTAATTTTTCTAAAGCTTGGTTTAAATTAACTACTCTAGCTACTGGTAAGTTTTCTAAAGCTCCTGCTGCTACTTTTACCACGGTAGAGTTTACCCCTACTGCGCGACGCTGAGGAATAACCATCCCTTGAAGTCCCATAGCTTCAGTTGTCCGAATTATCGCCCCTAGATTGTGGGGGTCTTCGATCCCGTCCCCAATAACAATCACAGGGGAATCAGTTTTTTCTTTAGCTGAGGTAATTAAATCTTCTAATTCCCAATAGCTATAGGGTGAAACTTGAGCTACTATCCCTTGATGGTTAGCATAGTGAGTTAAGCTATCCAACCGTGATGGTTCAGTTTTAGTAATCACTGCACCCTTGGCTTTAGCTTTTTTTAACAAGCCCCCCAATCTGCGATCGCTACTTAATTTATGAGTAATCCAAATCCGATTAATTTGGCGATCGCTTTTTAACACAGCTAAGACTGGGTGTTTACCATAGACCAAATCTTGAGCTTCATTTTCTAAAGAATTTATCGCCCCTTCTGGTGGAGCATTAGCATTTTTCTTGACCAATTTAGGGATTTTTTTAGGGTTCATTTGGCACAATTTTAGGAAAAATCGAGTTTTGTCAATAAATCTTGTAAACGCGCCCTATCCGTAAGATATAAATAGCCAATCAAAGTTTCCAAACTACTAGCTTGTTGATAAATTGAAATTGATAATCGACGGGGTTTACTGATAGCAGCATTGCGCCCCCGACGGACTATCTCTTGTTCCTTTTCATTGAGATCGGGAAGTAAAATTTTTAAATTGCGGGCTTGACTTTCAGCCCTAACTTGAGCAACCACTTGATGATGATAATCTGAGATTCGCTTGGGTGGCATTAAAAGATTATGTCGTACATATAATTCATATACGGCATCTCCAATGTATGCCAAACTGACTGGTGATAACCTTTCGATCTGAGAAATATCATCGGTGGTTGCCATTAAAGCGAGAGCCTCAATGTTTGCCCAAGCTGAAGCCTTAATATTAGTCAAAGTGTTTTTTTTGAGAAGGTTTTTCTGACAAATCAACGTTTTTTTTTTAACGCTATTGCTTCAGATTTTCCAGTGCTTTGTCCACTGAAGGCTGAAGAGACAGAAACTTCTCTAAACGTACTAGTTTAACTGTTTGAGTCACACGAGGATTGGTGACAATTTGCAGACTACCGCCACCAGTTTGAGCTTTTTTAACAAGCTGCACTAGCGCCCCTAAACCAGAACTATCAATAAAGTCAATTTGGGATAGAACTAAAATGATGTTTTTTGGGCCATCATCAACATAGTTACCAAGAACTTTACGGAATGTTGGTTCAGAAAAGGCATCTAGTAGTCCAGTAAGGCGAAATATTTGATATGTTTCCCTGACTTCGCGAGTGCCTCTTAAGCTAACAGTCAGGTTTAGCTGTTCAGGAATAGTCTCCTCCTCAACTCTAGCTCAATTTGGTCAATAGTTGAGTATAGCCCATTTTTTTCAGATATTGTCATTGTGTGTTAGTAATTTTTGTGAACTAGCTTCAGCTTTTCCCCTTACCGTTAATAAAAATCTCAACAAATCTATTGAGTCGTAACTCTAACGGTTAAGTTACTAGCCTTCGGACTCTCACCGAACTCTTGAAGTGCGTTTGGGCTTGCTAGAAGACCCTTTCCTGAGTATTTTCAAGAATTCATCATTTAGCATGACCTCAAGTTCTCTGTTAGAGAAGCTAAAATAACTATGTCGAGAAAGACATAGCTGTTTATTCAGTTTTTTATTAAGCGCGTGCCATGCACTCCAGACGTGCTTTCCCATCGTCATAATGGGATAGGCGTTATAAAGAGGCACACGCTCAGACAATTTCATGGCTCTACGAGCAAGAATGAGTGCTGCTGCTGTATCAGAACTCATGCCGTAAAGTTTGAGATATCTTACTAATCCAATTAGAGAACTATAAGCTGGCGATAAAAATATGATTTCTATGCCAACCATTTGAGCTTTTTGAGTTAGTAATTCTGTTATCTTGCCATAGCTAAAATTGGAGAGCATTCTACTGTAGAAAGTTCCTTGCTCTCTCATTTGGGCTTTTTTGACAGTAAAATCTAATTTTTCTACTACTAAGGGGCATTTATTTTTAACACATAGCTCGACAATTTCATTACAAACATCATGGAGTATTGCTAATTGTTGATTTTTTCTTTTTGAATGTAAATTAAACTTGATTTGTCCTTTTTCTCGAAGATTTCCATCTCTATCGGTTCTGGCATAACCAATCACCTTGGGATTAATATCTATACCAATGCAGCCATAATGTCTGGAATAACTAATCTTTTCTGGTTCTGGAACTTCTGTCGAGCAAGCAATAAACCATCTTAAATTTTTCGCATAAATACGGTAAGTTAAAGCTCGATTATTTTTAATGGCATCTTCTATCCACTCTTGTTTGTAATGAAACTTTAATGGTGCGCTCAGATATTTTCCGTACTTGTCTTCTAAGGCATAAGGTACTCTAAAAACAATATTCTTACCATCGTACTGAGCTATTTGATTGCCATAAGTTTCCCATGAGCTACCAACAGTTAGATATTGAGTTTTCATCACGCCAATTTTTACTTTCAGTCGAGTATCTTTAAGGTGATTGAGTTGGTTTTCTAATAAATATAATCTTCGCTTTTTCTGGTGAATGGCGAATCGTTTATTACTGCGACAACTTCTCCTGGTTTTTAAGTCACAAGCCAAGGGGGCATTTTCCAACTTTTTCTGTTGTTTATTTAGCCAGGATTTAGTAGATTTGATTTGGTTTTTAACTTTTTTAATATGTTCTTTTCTACACTCAGTAGCCGATTTTATGGTAGCTTTGGCTTCGATTCTAATAGCATTAGCTTGTCGTTTATTTATCCCGTATTTCCGCTGAATCTCTTTAATTATTAAACTATCTTTTTCTCCTGCTAATAATCTATTGATATATTCACTCCTTGCAGGATAAACCAACCGTGAAACATCTGCTACAAATTTATGTAGTTCGATGGGTAGTTCTGTCACGGTAGTTTTTTGAGGCATTTTATTTTTTGTTTAAACTCGCAATTATCTTATCACCTTCAGCCTGTAAGCTTTCCATTAGCTTACGATTTTTCTTGCTTCTACTTCCGTAGAGTCTGGCACTAAATACTGTTATGATTTCTAGTACATCAGATGCTAGTTCCTCTTCAAAGCTTGGTTGTTCTCCTTGATGAATTATTACTATTTCTATCCCTTGTATTTCACATAATGTGAAAACTAATTCCGAACCAAATCTTAGCAATCTGTCTTTCGCTGTTAAAACTAATCTTTTAATTTTCCCATGAAGAATCATTTCTAAGAGTTTCTGTAACCCTTTCTTTTTATAGTTCATCCCCGAACCCTCATCAGAAATTACTGTGCTTTTCCAGCCTTTGGCTGCACAATATGCTTCGAGTAATTCTTGTTGTCTTTTTAGATCGTGTTTTTGGTCGTGGCTACTGACTCTGCAATAGCAAACTGTTGGATAATCGTTATTCTCAGCATTTATGAGTTTGTTAACATCGTAGTATCTTGTTCCGCCTTTAGTCTTTCTATGGGGTACTAATTCTCCAGATGCTTCCCAACGGCGCATCGTTTCTATTGATACGCCCAACATTTTTGCAGCTTCTCCTATCTTGACGAATCTTCTTTCCATATCTACAGATTATAGGAGATATGTTGAGATTATGCTAGATTTTTGTTAACTGTTGTTAACCCCAACCTACAAAACGCCCCACTCATGATTACCAAGAGCGGGGTTAACGGAGCAAGAGGAATTAAATAATACTGAAAAAGAGGAATTGAATAATACTGAAAAATAAGCAACAAAGACTGGAGTTTTCTTTCTATTAGATATTACTACTAGAATTTTTCTGGTACATTCGTGTAAATACGGAAATTTAACAATTTACTAAGATTATCATCTCGTAATTTTTACTTAGAACACTTTATCTAAAGGATAAAGGATAAAGGATAAAGGACTCAGAAGTAATCAGTTATCACTTATCATCTACCAGTATTTCTCTGAGTCCCCCCAGTCCCCTAACCTCTGACCTCTGACCTGGAGACCCAATCCCCAATCCCCAATCCCCCCGGGAGGAGACTTAATATATCTAGGTAATTAGCCAGAAGATCGGTTTTGTAATGAAGTCTCCTTCGGTGCCCCAATCCCTATTCCCCATTCCCTATAGTGTGGTTTAATAAAATCAAAACCGCCTAGCGCGATCGCCAATGCCTTTAACAAAACTTCAAAAAAAACTAAGGGGAATACCCACAATTGCCTTCTGGGTTATTATAGGTTGCTGGCTAGCTTTGCTCCCTGTAATTTTTAATGTCCCTGGTTTTTCGCAACAATCTGTTACAGTGTCGCTTCTGGTGCGAGCATTAGAAGCTCAACAATTACAGCCATTAGCACAAGAATTTAATCAACAACATCCAGAAATTAACCTTCAATTAATTGAAGCTCCTAGCGATACCAATCAAGTAGAAGATTTATACACAGCTTCTTTTCTGTTGGGAAATTCTCCTTACGATCTGGTTTTTATGGATATAGTCTGGACTCCCAAATTTGCAGCAGCAGGATGGCTTAAAGATTTGTCTAGCTATTTATCACCAGAAGAATTCGAGAAGTTTCTCCCAGGGGATATTCAGGGGGGAATGTATCAAGGAAAACTGTACCGCGCTCCCTTTCGTTCTGATGCGGGAATGCTTTACTATCGTGATGATTTACTAACTCAAGCTGGATATCAACCACCAGAAACATTTAAGGAGTTAATCACCATCTCCCAAGATTTACAGCAACAGGGTTTAGCGGAATGGGGTTATGTGTGGCAAGGTAAACAATATGAAGGCTTATCCGCCATGTTTGTAGAAGTACTACAGGGTAGCGGTGGGTTTTGGGTTAATCCTGAAACTTTAGAAGTGGGACTAGACAGACCAGAGGCGATCGCAGCAGTGCAGTTTTTGCGAGATACTATAACTACTAATATTAGCCCCCCTGGAGTCACCACTTATGCGGAAGAGGAAAGTCGCCGTTTATTTGAAAACGGGAAAACCGTATTTTTACGCAACTGGCCCTACGTTTATAGTCTAGCTTCAAATTCTCCCATCGCAGGTAAATTTAGTATTAAACCAATGGTTCATCAAGAAAATAAATCTAGTGGTGCTTGTCAAGGAGGATGGGGTTTCGGAATATCTGCTACCAGTAAACATCCTGAATCCGCTTGGAAAGTAGTTCAATTTTTCATGAAAGAAGAAAGCCAAAAAAAATTTGTTTTAGCTAATGGTTATGTACCCAGTGCGAAATCCTTATTTAACGATCCAGAAATAGTTGCTAAATACGATCACTATCCCACATTACTTAAAATCTTAGAAAATGCTGCTCTGCGCCCTCCTATTCCCCAATATGCTCAAGCGTCCGATATTTTACAAAGATATCTCAGTGCTGCTATTACTAATACAATGAGTCCTGAAACAGCAATGCAAAAAGCAGCAGCAGAAACCCGTCGTCTTTTATCTGTAAGTGATCAGTAATGAATAATCAACGAACTGGTTGGATGTTACTATTTCCAGCTTTGTTACTGCTGTTTTTAGTATTTCTCTATCCTATTGCTAGAGCCTTCGCTTTAAGTTTATTCACTGAAAATTTAGGAACTCAATTACAACCAGTATTTTCTGGTTTTGCCAACTATCAAAGAATGTTAGGAGATGGTAGATTTTGGCAAAGTATGAGTAATACAGCTATTTTTACCCTAATTAGTGTATCCCTAGAATTAGTATTAGGTTTAGCTATTGCTCTAGTCCTCAATCAATCTTTTTTTGGGAGAGGAATTGTCAGAACTATTGCTATTATCCCTTGGGCATTACCAACATCTATTATGGGATTAGCTTGGGCGTGGATATTTAACGATCGCTTTGGTGTTGCTAATGATATTTTACAAAGATTAGGCTTAATTGATACAGGAATTAATTGGTTAGGAGAACCTAGGTTAGCAATGATGACTCTAATTATTGCTGATGTCTGGAAAACTACACCTTTTATTAGCATTATTTTGCTGGCTGGATTGCAATCTATTTCTCAAGATTTATATGAAGCTCATAAAATTGATGGGGCTAATGCTTGGCAAAGTTTTTCTCAGATTACCTTACCTCTATTGATGCCACAAATAATGATTGCTTTATTATTTAGATTTGCTCAAGCTTTTGGCATTTTTGATTTAGTACAAGTGATGACTGGAGGTGGACCTGCTGGTTCAACAGAAACAGTTTCTATCTATATATATTCTACAGTAATGCGTTATTTAGATTTTGGTTATGGTGCTGCTTTAGTAGTAGCAACATTTATGAGTTTGATTATCACAGTCGCTGTGGTAGCATGGTTATTTAATAGAAGTAAAACACCCGTAGGCTAAATAGCAATCATCTTTAAAGTGAGTTTGGGGAATTCATGAATGAACCCGACAAAGACTATGTCATAACCTAAATTTGTATTGTTATCAAAGATTAACAATAGTAAACGTCAGTGAAGGCGGATTTTGTTTGTTGTGCTGTGGTTTCAACCGCCAAGCATCTGTTACTATTACCTACGCCCAAGGATTAAGGATAAGGCAATAAATTGTTTATTTTTTCGGCGTTCTTGAAGATTAGATTACCTCAAGATATTGCACTCTAAACAGATAGGTAAAAATAATAAATTAATAAAATAGAAATACAGATTAACTACAGCTAAAAAAAACTATCTCATAGTAAGATAGCAAAATTATTAGCTATTGCTGATATTTTACGGTTTACAAATTACTATAGTAAGACATAATTGCTGGAAAACCTAAAATCAATATAATTAGATCGTATCCATAACAGCAAGACAGTGATGAGTTTAGAATCAACTCCAGATAGAAGTCGTAATATATCTTGGTCTTATATCCTATTGGGGTTTAGTATTATAGTCATCATAATCTTTACCTTAGCTCCAATTCTTTGGCAGGTACTAACTTCGATTAAAACTAATGATGATATATCTGCAATACCTAATGTTTATCTACCCCAGAGAATAACTTTAGAGCATTATCTACAATTGTTTAAACGCCGTCCTTTTTGGCTATATATCTTTAATAGTGCCTTAGTTTCGATTATCTCTTCAGCATTATGTCTAATATTAGGCTCTCCTGCTGCTTATGCTTTAGCCAGAATGAAACTGAGAGGAGAGACAATTATCCTAGTTTTAATTTCTGTAGTTACCTTATTCCCCTATGCTTTATTATTTTTAGGGGTACTGGAAATAATCAAAAATATTGGTTTAGGAAATAATTATCTGGCTTTAATTATTCCTTATACCGCTATTAATATGCCTTTGACCATTCTAGTAATGCGTAGTTTTTTCCGACAACTCCCCCAGGACTTGGAAGATGCTGCCAAGATAGATGGTTATAAGACGATCCCGATGTTAATTAACATCATTTTACCCATGACCCTTCCTGCATTAGTAACTACAGGAATTTTGACCTTTATTTTTGCGTGGAATGAATATATTTTTGCACTTACATTCATCACAGAAGAGACAATGAAAACAATTCCAGTCGCAACAGCACAATTAGGAGGGTCGGGTTTATTTGATATTCCCTATGGCTCTATTGCAGCAGCGACTATTTTGGGAACTATACCTTTAGTGATCCTAGTATTAATTTTTCAACGTAGAATTGTGCAGGGTCTAACAGCTGGTGCAGTTAAAGGATGAAATAATAACTTTTTTATGGTTGAGACAGATGTATCTTTCAGAGTATGATAAAGCGGAAATTCGGCGCATAATTGAAACTCAGCTAAAAGCTTTTGGTGAGGATAATCAAATACAAGCTTTTGGTTTTGCTTCACCGAAAATTCAACAACAATTTGGTACGCCAGAAAACTTCTTGAAGATGGTAAAAACCCAATACCATCCTGTCTATCGCCCCAGAGCCGTTATGTTTCGTGGTTTTACCACGGTTAATCATTTTCCTGCTCAAATCCTGTATATTATGGATTCAAAGGGGGAGGTAATACAAGTAGTATATGTAATGCAGCAGCAAAGCGATCGCAGTTGGCGAATTCACGGCTGTTTTTTTGTTCCTCTAGACGAGACACTCAATCAACTATAGCAATCCTAATTTAGGTAAGAATTTCCCCCAGATGCTAGAGGTGTAGGGGCACAACGCACAAGTTTACCATCTTGTCCAATGTCGATACTTACTCCATATTTTTTCTTTTATAATTTAGGCTTACTGTATAAAAATTTTTAGCAGTATAAGTAATATTACTAATTATTACTAGACATAAACATAGTTGTTCACTATTAGCATTTATTACGGTTTTACGCACTGATTTAGTGCATTTCACCCCATCTATTTAGTGCGATAATTAAAGTATGGTATAAAAAGAACTGCTAAGTTAGCTAAGGAGCAAGAATCGCCAAGGAGGCAAATTATGAAACTCCAACATTTAACAATCTTCGGAATCTTAGCTTTTCTAGTGACTATCAACCCCGTTAGAGCAGAAAACCCAGAACAAGTACAGCAATTGTTAGAAACTGGTGAATGCTACCAGTGCGATCTTTCAGGAGCAGATTTGAGAGATGCTCATCTTATTGGAGCAGATTTAAGAGAAGCTAATCTTATTGGAGCTAACCTCATTGGTGCTAATCTCGAAGGTGCAGATTTAACTGGTGCTAATCTCGAAGGTGCTAACTTTACTGCTGCTTTTTTAACCAATGCTAGTATGACTCAAGCTAACCTTAATCAAGTAAACTTTACGGCTGCTACTATTATAGATGCAGATGTTTCTGGCGCATCTATGATCGGAATAGACATCACAAACGCTACATTATATAACACTGGAATTGCTGTCGGTGGCGGAGAAGAATAAGTTAATATTTTAGTTACTCAGTGGTTTTACTCCTGCACGAGCTAAAATTTCAGGTATTAAATCTTCTCGTTTAACTGCCATTAAGTGAACTCCTTGGCAAATACTTTGAGCTAATTTTACTTGCTCGGCTGCGATGTTAATACCTTCCTGTAATGGGTCTTGAGCCTCATCCAAACGGGTAATAATACTATCAGGAATATTGACACCAGGAACATAGCGATTGATAAACTGAGCATTTTTAGCAGATTTAAGTAAGAAAATACCAGCTAATATCGGCTTATTACTCACAGAAGCTATTTGGTGCATAAATTTGTCTAATTTCTCAAAATCGGTAATCATTTGACTTTGAAAAAATTGCGCTCCTGCTTCCAATTTGCGCTCAAAACGTTTTTGCAAACCTGACCAACTCTTCAACTGTGGATCAACAGCAGCACCAGGAAACAAGTTTAGAGGTTCATCAGGAAGACTCTTACCATTAAAGTCTAATCCATTATTGAGTTTTTCAATCAGCTTTAATAATCTGACAGATTCCAATTCAAAGACAGATTTAGCTTTTGTATGATCTCCTGCTTTTACAGGGTCGCCTGTAAGAGCTAAGATATTACGAATTCCCAGAGCATAAGCTCCCATTAAATCTGCTTGTAACCCAATGGCGTTGCGATCGCGACAAGCTATCTGGCATACTGGTTCTATACCATTCTGCAATAGAATTGCTGATGCAGCCAAAGAAGACATCCGCAACACAGCACGACTACCATCAGTCACATTCACAGCATGAACTCTATCTTTAAGTAATTCTGCCATTGCTAACATCCGTTTGGGGTTTCCACCCTTGGGAGGAGTAACCTCTGCTGTGATTAAAAATTGTTTTTCTGTAACCGCACTACGAAAACGACTGGTCATTATAGGGTTAATTTTTATTGTTACTAATAATTAAATCATGGGACTTCTTGTCTAAGTCAGGAGCTTCAATATTATCCACAGCCTTTACATAGATAAAAATAAATTTACTTTTGCCCATAGGTCTATTAAATATTAAACACGAAACATTAATAAACGTCAGTTCGAGGAAGTCAATAAAGATCAAGTTTAGGTTTGGGAAAAGGTTATGTTTCCCTTCCCTTACCCCTTTCCCCATCTTTTCCATTTAATTTTGTACAAGAGGGAAATTACATTGATAAATGTTACATTTAGCTACTTAAAAAACCCATAGCATCTTTAACTCTAGATAGAGTATTATTAGCAACTGCTGCTGCTAAGGTAGCACCTTCTTTGAGTACAGAATCAAGATAATCTCCATTATCCATAATCTCTTGATACTTATCTTGAATAGGTTTGAGAGCCTCAATTGCAGTCTCAGTCAATAAAGGTTTAAACTGTCCCCAACCCATGTCCTGACACTCAACCGCTACAGCTTCTTTTGTTTTGCCAGATAGCAACTGATACAAAGTAAGTAGATTATTGCATTCGGGACGCTCTAGATCATCAAATGTTAACCCCTTAACAGGATCAGTTTTACATTTTTTAATTTTTCTTTTAATTTCATCAGGAGAGTCAAGAAGATTAATGCGACTTAATTCTGAAGGATCAGATTTTGACATTTTTTTTGTCCCATCAGTCAGACTCATTACCCTAGCACCTTGCTTACTGATCAGAGGCTCAGGTAATTTAAGAACAGGTTGCTTTTTCTTGCCAAACTTATCGTTAACTCTTATTGCAATATCACGAGTTAATTCTAGATGTTGTTTTTGGTCTTCTCCTACTGGTACTCTATCCGCATCGTAAAGTAATATATCTGCTGCCATCAACACAGGATAATCTAGTAACCCCACACTCACATTTTCCCCCTGCTTAACAGCTTTTTCTTTAAACTGAATCATTCTCTCTAACCAATTGAGGGGAGTAATACAGTTAAGCAACCAAGTTAATTCACTATGAGCTTTTACATGGGATTGAACAAAAATCGTAGAGTATTCTAGATCGATACCGCACGCTAAATATAAAGCAGCAATTTTACGGGTATTGTCTGCTAATACTTTAGGGTCATGAGGAACAGTGATAGCGTGTAAATCAACAACACAGAAAAAATTATCATACTCTTGCTGTATCTCTACCCAGTTACGAATTGCTCCTAAATAATTACCTAAGTGTAAGTTTCCAGTTGGTTGTACTCCAGATAAAACTCGCTGTTTGCTCATAAAAACTCCTGAGATACTCGTTCCGTATTGGAGTGCGAGAGGGAAAGGAAGTAAAACAATGGTCGCTTATCCGCGATACTTGTTTTGCAATTATCTCGCTACGCAGGAACGGTATTTGTCCTCCATGTGTTATAAGTTAAAAATTTAATATCTTTAGGATTAGCTGATTGAGTTAATCGTTTTCCAGTCTCAAGAGAATGAAGACTAATCACCTTGCTGTTTGGTTCTTTCTTGGTGGGTTTAACCATCTCGCCACCAACATAAGTCAATCCCCATTTGGGATGTTTAACTATTGAACCAGGTTTAAAACCAGCAGAAATAGTACCTCCATACCGAGAACGAATAGATCCTGGCGCTTGTTCTAATCTGTGCAATTGCCGACGGTGAAATCTTAATGGTGTCACCAATAATAAGTCTTGATTTATGGGTTGAGTTTGACCTCCAACGGCGGAATATGCAAGACAAAAACTGTCAACACAATGGGCAGAAAATACTGTTGCCATTTTGTTTTTGCTTTTCTTTAGCCTGAGTTTATTTCTCAATTCCGCACTGTCGTGACCTTGGAGCAACTCAAGGCGTGCTAATTTCTCTAGTTCATGATAAAACCATTCTTTACCTAGTTGTAATGGTGAAAAGATTTTACCCCATTTACCACCCCAAGATATGGCTTTAATATCTTCAACTACAAAAACTGTAATAGGGTAAATTTTACTCAACCAACTAGCCAATCTGACCTTCCACTGCCATCGAGCCTTATTTGATGGTGCTAATCTAACCTTGTTAGCTAAACGATTCCATCTGGGTTGACGGCATGGTGTTTTGCGGTAACGTCTATTTCGACGCATTTCGCGACGGGTTTTAAGGTGCTTTTTCACCCAGTCAACAGCTTGAGCCTGAATATTGATGTACTGATGCTTGGCACTAGCTACAGTTAAAGCTTCCATTTTTGACCCTGGGTCAACACCGCAAGCTAAGGGCTGGTAGTTTCTAGCACTAGGTTCGACATTGAGACGAACACAGAATATACCTCGTTTCCAAAACGGGGTAGCTTTACCGCTTTTAACCCATTTATCTGCTCTTGCCCTGGTTGTAGGCATTAAAGGGACTTGGGTTGAATCTACTACTGGTACTGTTTTTTGCATTTGGCTATAAACCGAATATATACATCCCTTCGCTACTGACCAACACAGAGGATACTGACTAGGGAGGCATCGGTATCATGGTTTGGACTGCCATGTCCAGTTGGTTCAGTTTCAATAGCTAGACACTGGTTTAACTTGCCTCAACCACTCCGCTTGTGGTTTTGGTCAAGCCCACACCGTAAACGGCTGTGGCTGTGTGACCTTGTTCTCAAATTTATTTTGCTTAAAAGGGTTGAGAGATTTTCTACAACTAAACAGTATTACACGAATTGAGAATTCTGAATGGCCTATTGTTGTAACATAGTTGTTTACATAAGTGATAAATGTTTAGCTATTGTGAATCCTAATTTAATTATTCCAGTTGGAACACAAGTTGTAAGTCGTATTGAAGTAAAAAATAAACAAATAGTACTATATTGTAATACCTATTTCATTATTATCCTAGTTCAACAAGAAATGAATTTCTTGGCTAAGATTTAAAGTCCGTTTAAACGGACTTATAGTATCAGACATAAAATTTATTTTATGGCTATTGGTAACACCACGTCACCTATAATAATTTCTAATTTCGATCTTTCTAACTTATAAGTTTTCTATGAGATTAGTGATTAGTACCTAGTAATTACTAATTTATTATTATCTATTACCTCACTTATCTAGAGTGTTTAGTATTATGTCTAATCAAATGATGGTGATTTTTCCTTATTTATATGAAGGTACTTGGGTATTTGATGACCGAGAAAGAAACTTAGAAAAAGAGCCTTTTGTCTGTGGTATTCCAGAAATGATTAATATTATGACTAAAGATATTGCGGATGCTAATTCTGGGTTTAGAATGTTATTTTCTTTTGCTCCTTTTCCTGACTATCAAGTAGAGCTAGTATATCTTAGAGAAGAATTTGGAGGTAATTGGTATTATTGGGAGAAATATGATTTAGAAGGTTGGTTGTGTCCAGCAATGTTTAAATACTTTGAAAATACCCCAAAGAAAATTTATTGTAAAGCCGAAAAGATTTAAAAGTGAAGAGTAAGGTGGACAAATTTAGAAGATGCTCAAACTAATGATTTATTAAAATCATTTTGCCTACCCTACAGTACAGAAATTTGCTCGCCGATAGAGGGAGAAAAAATAGAAAAGTGAATTACAACAAATTATTAAAAATTGCTCAATACCAACCTTATCCTTTACTATTTGCAACTATTAGTGGAGCGCATCTATATGGATTTCCTTCTCCAGATTCAGACTATGATTTACGGGGTGTTCATATCTTACCTGTTAGAGAAATAGTCGGCTTATATCCTGTTCAAGAAACTATTGAAGTATCAGAAGTAAAAGCAGGGTTACAAATCGATTTGGTAACTCATGATGTCAAAAAATTCTTTACATTACTGCTAAAAAGAAATGGCTATGTTTTAGAGCAACTATACTCACCTTTGATAGTTTATACAACTCCAGAACATGAAGAACTAAAAGCGATCGCATATAATTGTATCACTCGCAATCATTACTATCACTATTTAGGATTTGCTAAGACTCAATGGCGACTATTTAACAAAGGGGATTCATATCAGGTTAAACCATTACTATATGTATATCGGGTTTTACTGACAGGAATTTATTTAATGAAGACAGGAAGGATTGAAGCTAATCTAGTTAAGCTAAATGAGGAATTTCAATTACCTTATATTGTGGATATTATTGCACAAAAAATATCAGCAACCGAAAAATCATTATTAGAAGAAACTGACTTAGAATTTCATACTCAAGAATATCAGAGATGGCAACATGAACTAGAATCAGCTTTTTATAATAGTCACTTACCTAATGATGCTTCAGCTAAACCAGATTTAAACAGTCTATTAATATCAATCAGAAAATAATTACTAAGTCAGTAGTTATACTAAATCCGATTCTCATACTCCCTTTATTATTTTAGTCTAGACTTTGTTTGTATAGCACTGCTGTTTCAACCTGTAAATAAAGAGTGGGTTTTGACAACAGGATTTGATATTACTAGTTAGTAGGTTGGGTTGCGCTCCTGTGCGGTCTTGGACGGGACTTTTAAAGTCGCGGTGCGCGACGCAGTCCCTTGGCTTTCCCCCACAGACCGCACCTTTCGGGTATAAGAAGGATGAAACCCGTACCGCTAAATAATCTATTAATATCAATTAGACAATAGTTACTAGCTTGGTTGCAATTTAGCAGCTAAGTATAACCACACTAAGAAAGTTGATCAATTGAAATAGTTAGTGGTTAGTAGTTAGTAGTAAAGGTTTGAGTTTGATTCATATTTCTTAACCTATTGATTTTGATTTATCCCTAGCTACCGATCGCTTTTGAGTGAAAGAGATTAACATTTAGCTATGGGCTTCATAGTCTGCATTATCTGGGTTGATCAGTGTAAAGATTGTGAAGCATCATCAAAAGTAGAAATTTTGAGCTAAAAAAGTTAGAAAAATTCCTATTCAACAAGAGATCAAATTTAAAAATAGTTCGTGAAGCTAAGGACATAAAGAGCAATGATCGATACAATGGTAAGTTGCTTATTGCAGTATCTCTATTTTTCTGTTATATACCCCTCTATCCATGACCGCTAATCAACCAAATTTATCTACCCAATACGACCCAACTATTACAGAAGCTAAATGGCAAAAGTATTGGGAAGAAGAAAAAGTTTTTAAAGCTGATTCCAATCATTCAGGTGAACCTTACTGTATCGTAATCCCCCCTCCTAATGTTACAGGTAGTTTGCACATGGGTCACGCTTTTGAAGCATCTCTTATTGATACCCTAACTCGCTACCATAGAATGATTGGACGTAATACTTTATGGTTGCCAGGAACAGATCATGCGAGTATTGCTGTTAGTACAATATTAGATAAGCAGCTAAAAGCCCAAGGCAAAACCCGTCAAGATTTGGGAAGAGAAGAATATCTCAAACGAGCTTGGGCATGGAAGGAACAGTCTGGTGATAGGATTGTTAATCAGTTAAGAAGTCTGGGTGTTTCTGTTGATTGGACAAGAGAAAGATTCACTATGGACGAAGGCTTATCCGAAGCAGTAAAAGAAGCTTTTGTTCGCTTGTATGATGAAGGTCTGATCTACCGTGGTAATTATCTAGTCAATTGGTGTCCTGCTTCTGAGTCAGCAGTATCGGATGTAGAGATTGAAAACAAAGAAGTTGATGGACACTTATGGCATTTTCGCTATCCTCTCACTAATGGTAGTGGATATCTGGAAGTTGCTACTACTCGCCCCGAAACCATGTTAGGAGATACAGGAGTTGCTGTTAATCCTGAAGATGAGCGTTACAAGCACTTGATTGGGAAAACTGTTACCTTACCTATTGTAGGTCGCCAAATCCCAGTCATTGCAGATGAATTGGTAGATCCTGAATTTGGTACTGGTTGTGTTAAAGTTACTCCAGCACACGATCTAAATGATTTTGAGATGGGACAAAGACACAATTTACCCATGATCAATATCATGAATAAGGATGGCTCTCTCAATGAGAATGGCGGAGAATTTGTCGGACAAGACCGCTTTGTAGCTAGAAAAAATGTAGTTAAGAAATTAGATGAGTTAGGGGTATTAGTAAAAATAGAAGATTATAGCCATAGTGTACCATTTAGCGATCGCGGTAAAGTAGCTGTTGAACCTCTCTTATCTACTCAGTGGTTTGTCAACATGGAATCTTTGGGTCAAAAAGCTTTAGATTTCCTCGATAATAAAAATGAACCCCATTATATTCCCCAACGCTGGAAAAAAGTATATCGCGATTGGTTAGTAAAAATCCGAGACTGGTGTATCTCCCGTCAGTTATGGTGGGGTCATCAAATTCCTGCTTGGTATGTGGTTTCAGAAACCGAAGGAGAAATTACAGACCATACTCCTTTTGTGGTAGCAAAAAGTGCAGCAGAAGCACAAAAAAAAGCTCAAGCTGAGTATGGAGCAGATATTACCTTGAAACAAGACCCTGATGTTTTAGATACTTGGTTTTCTTCGGGTTTATGGCCCTTTTCTACTATGGGATGGCCCAACAATACCACGGATTTAGCTACCTATTACCCTACATCTACTCTGGTAACAGGCTTTGATATTATCTTTTTTTGGGTCGCCCGTATGACCATGATGGCTGGTCATTTTACCGATCAAATGCCTTTTCGTGATGTATATATTCACGGCTTGGTATTGGATGAAAATGGACAAAAGATGTCCAAGTCTAAGAATAACGGAATCGATCCATTATTAATGATCGATAAATATGGTGCGGATGCGTTGCGCTTTACCCTAATTAAAAAGGTAGCTGGCGCAGGACAAAATATTAGTTTCGATTATGACCGTAAAAAAGATGAATCTGCTTCTGTAGAAGTTTCCCGTAACTTTGCTAATAAGTTATGGAATGCTGCGCGGTTTGTCATGATGAATTTAGACGGGAAAACCCCCCAAGAATTTCTTGATATCAATGCTAGTAGCTATGCAGATAATTTAGAATTATGCGACTTGTGGATTCTATCTCGTTTCTATCAAACTGTTAAACAAACTAGAGAATATATCGAAGCTTACGGTTTGGGAGAAGCAGCAAATGGACTCTATGAATTTATTTGGGGAGACTTTTGCGACTGGTATATTGAGTTAGTAAAATCTCGCTTGTGGCAAGATGAAACATCAGAAAGCCCTAAAATAGCACAGCAAACATTAGCTTATGTTCTAGAAGGGACTTTAACATTACTCCATCCCTTTATGCCTCATATTACCGAAGAAATTTGGCAAACTCTCACCCAAGGCAATGAAACAAAAGTATTAGCTTTGCAGTCTTATCCTGAAGTAATAGAAAACTACATTAACACTCAGATAGAAACTGACTTTGAACTCCTATTCGGAGTAATTCGTACTATCCGTAATCTCCGCGCAGAAGCCGTAATTAAACCAGGAGATAAAATTACAGTAATCCTGCAAAGCGAAAGTGATACAGAAATAACAACCTTGCAACCTGTATCTGAATATATTAAGGATATTGCCAAAGTAGAACACCTTACTATTACTAAGACCTTAGCAGAAGACCCAGGACAGGTAATTGCTAGCGTTTATGGCACAGTAGAGGTAATTATTCCCTTAACTGGCTTTGTAGATATTCCTGCATTGCAGAGTAAATTACAGAAAAAACTCGATAAAGTAGAAAAAGAAATCAAATCTTTATCAGGTCGGCTGAAAAACCCTGGTTTCGTCAATAAAGCTCCCGAAGATGTCATTCAAGCTGCCAAAGACTCCTTAAAAGAAGCAGAAACCCAGGCGGAAATCTTACGAGATCGCCTAAAACGTCTCCAATAAACCATTGGGTCATTTATTGTTCTATTTTTCAATCACTAACCTTAAACTCTCCATCCTAAATGACAGAAGTATCTCTTTATCTATGTTATATCTGGCGCAAGTTAAAAAGAAATTACCACTAGGCGAGACTGAATTACAGATACTCGCTTATGAAACTGGGGAAAATGTTTGGCAATTAGATACTTCAGAAAAGTTAACTCTTAAACAAGATATTTCTCTCCAAGAAGGAGTATTAGTCTTAGTAGAGAGAGAATCAAATGGTACAGTAATTAGTATTCAAGAAGCTAAAGACTGGATTCTCAGCATTTTGCAACAATATATTACTAAGAATGCCATTAATACTAAGTTTATTGCTGAAGAAAAACAGAAAATAGAGCAATGGCGACAAGAAATTACAGTGCAGAACTTAGAATTAAATCGTCGTTTTTTGGAGATAGAAACCCGTCGCGAAGAATTACAACAGCTAGAACAGTCTTTGAAAAGCAAACAACAAGAATTACAAAATTAGATTGAGGGATGAATTATGAGGGATGAGGATTACTTATTATCTAATAGCTAATAATAACGGAATTAAATAAGGGTAAATTGGGATTTATGAATATCAAAAGGGTTGGGGTTATTGGCGGTGGTCAATTAGCTTGGATGATGGGAGAAGCAGCCAAAGACCTAGATTTAGAGTTGGTTATACAAACTCCCTACCAAAGGGATCCAGCAGTAAGCCGTGCTACTGATGTTATATTAGCTCCCATAGATAATAGTTCCGCTACAGCAAAATTAGCAACTCTTTGTGATGTAATTACTTTTGAAAATGAATTTATCAATCTTCAGGAGTTACAATTTCTAGCTGCTAAAGGTGTTTGTTTTCGCCCCAGTTTAGACAGTCTTGCACCTCTTTTAGACAAATACGATCAGCGTTCCTATTTGCAAAGTATTGGTCTGAGTGTACCTCAGTTTACTGCTTTATCTTCAAAGGCAGATTTAGAGGGGGTATCTCAGTTTCCTGTCGTACTTAAAGCCCGTCGTCATGGCTACGATGGACAAGGGACTTTCATTATACAAAACCATCAAGAGTTGTCTGCAACTTGGAATAAGTTTAATTGTCCTCCTATGCTGTTAGAAGAATTCGTCCCTTTCACCAAAGAATTAGCAGTGATGGTAGCGAGGAATGTATCAGGAGAAATAGTTGTCTATCCTGTGGTGGAAACCTACCAAAAAAATCAAGTTTGTCACTGGGCGATAGCTCCTGGGGCTGTTGCTTCAGAAGTGACTGAAAAAGTTAAGGCTATAGCCCATACCCTAGTAGCAAAATTACAAGTTGTGGGGATTTTTGGCATTGAGCTATTTTTAACCAAAAATAATCAAGTCCTAGTCAATGAAATAGCACCCCGTACCCACAATTCGGGACACTACACTCTCAATGGGTGCAATATCTCTCAGTTTGAAATGCAGTTACGCGCTGTTGCAGATTTACCTTTAATATCTCCTTCTCTCAAGTCTGCTGGTGCGGTAATGGTGAATTTATTGGGATATGAAAACTCCCAACAAGATTATCCAGCAAAACTTCATACAATCTCTAGTCTCCCTAATACTTATGTTCATTGGTATGGTAAAACAGAATCTCGCCCAGGAAGAAAACTTGGTCATGTAACAAGACTCTTGAATGAAACGGAATTATCTCAAGGTAAAGCGATCGCCGACAAAATCGAGGCAATTTGGTACAGTGAGTAAGTAAGCTATCCCTATTCTATTTAAGAATTAGAACTGGACAGTGAGATAAGCGGACTACCCGTTCTGCTACCGAGCCTATTAAAAAGCGACTCATCCCTTTGCGTCCGTGGGAAGGCATAACGATTAAATCTGCTTCGATCTCTTCAGCATAATCAACAATTTGGGTACTAGGGTCGCCAATTGCTACCTCAATTTGAACTGCCTCATATCCCATTTCACTAAGCTTACTTTTCAGAAAGTCTTGAATTTCCTGTTTGCGTTTCTCTTCTTCAATAGAAACATCCATAGCTATGGAATACTCTTGATACACAGGGGTCATAACGTGAATAACATGGAGGGATGAACAACTTTCAACGTACTCTTTAGCAGTAGCGATCGCCTGATAAGATAATTCAGAAAAATCAAGGGGAATTAGGACAGATTTTTTTTTGAGCCTACTCATAATTTACTCTGCTAGCATTGCACCCGATTTGAGACTATTGACATAGTAACATTGACCCTATTTAAGAATTAGAACTGGACAGTGAGATAAGCGCGCTACTCGCTCTGCTACCGAGCCTATTAAAAAGCGACTCATCCCTTTGCGTCCGTGGGAAGGCATAACGATTAAATCTGCTTCGATCTCTTCAGCATAATCGACAATTTTGGTACTAGGGTTGCCAATTGTCACTTTAATTTGAACTCCCTCATATCCCATTTCACTGAGCTTAGTTTGCAGAAACTCTTGAACTTTGTGTTCGCGTTCCTCGTCATCTAGGGTATGCCACAGGGTTGCTGGATCCGCTGGATGCAAGGGGGTCAGAACATGAATAACAGACAGGGAAGAACAACTGTCAACATATTCTTGGGCAGTAGCGATCGCTTGATAGGACAATTCAGAAAAATCAAGGGGAATTAGGACGGATTTTTTTTTCAGCCTAGTCATACACAAAATCTAAGTAGTTCCACGCTCATTAAACATTAAATGGTCAAGGTGGGGTGTGGGGGGTGTGGGGTGTGGGGAAAAGAAAAATTGTATTTCTAGTTCATTTTAAGTTTAATTAGGTTGACTTACTTAACTCTAGTGATTTCAGGAACTTCAAGGAGCGATCGCTTTCTTCTTTCAACCCTAAATCGGATTGCGATCGCCCAATTGCCAGTCATTTAAGCTATGGAAAACCCCGCAGTGCGGTCAGCTAAATCCTTAAACACATCTCTAACTACGGGATGCACCAGTTGATAGTTGCTAACATTTAATCCCATAGCTAAAGCAGGGTCATTTTCTAGAGCCTTAATTCCTTCCTCAGCAAGTTTTACAACATAGGGTAAAGTACTGTTATTCAAAGCTTGGGTAGCCGTCCAGGGTACAGCACCAGGCATATTAGGTACGCCATAGTGTACCACTCCTTCTTCCACATAGGTAGGCTGACTGTGAGAAGTGGGACGTAGGGTTTCAATACATCCTCCTTGATCTACAGCTACATCCACAATAACCGAGCCTGGGTGCATCCTTGCAACCAACTGGCGTTCGACTAAAGTAGGTGCATTTCTGCCTGGAATTAATACTGCGCCAATGAGCAAATCTGTATCGGGAATAGCAGCTTCAATTGCTGGAGCAGTGCTGTAAAGCAGTTCTACTCTAGAACCAAACAAAGTTTCTAAATAGGATAAGCGATCGAGGTTGATATCAAAAATCTGTACTTTTGCCCCCATACCTACAGCAATTTTAGCAGCTTCCGTACCAACCACACCGCCACCCAAAATGGTAACTTTACCTGGGGATACTCCTGGGATACCACCTAATAATACTCCTCTACCCCCCTGTTGCCGTTCTAAAAAACGTGCGCCAAACTGCACTGATAGCCTACCAGCAATGATGCTCATAGGCACAAGTAGGGGTAAAGTGCCATTGAGTTCTACTGTTTCATAGGCGATCGCAGTTATGCCACAATCAATTAGATGCTCGGTAAGGGAGCGACTAGCTGCTAAATGTAAATAGGTAAATAATATCTGTCCTTTGTGCATATACTGGTATTCACTAGCTAAAGGCTCTTTAACTTTAATTACCAGTTCTCGATTCCAGGCATCTTTGGCTTCAGATACAATGGTTGCACCAGCTTGTTGATAATCCTCATCAGTAAATCCCGAACCGACTCCAGCAGTAGTTTCGACAAATACACTATGTCCTCTATTGATTAAGACTTGAACGCTAGCAGGAGATAATCCCACCCTAAATTCGAGATCTTTAGTTTCTTTTGGTACTCCAATTTCCATAATTAACCTCTATAAGCAATTAACATTGAGCGGGTGATAGGGAACAGGTTACAGGTTACTAGCAGATAAGCCAGTAATACTTATTACTTTTTCCTGCTTCGGAGTTCCTTATTTCTCCTATGCCAATATCCTTCATTCCTCTTTCCTTATGAATCTGACTCTATAAGGCTTCTTTTAGTATCGTAACTAATGAACTGTCCCAACTTACTGCGTTTTGGTATTCTAAGTTAGAGCTAGAACCAAATTTAGTAGGAGTACCCCACATCGTCAAAGATTAAAATCGGGAAATTGCGATCGCAAATATTCCGCAGTATTGGTAAGTATTCATCGGAAGGGACAATTTCCAAAATTATCCCTAAATCTGCATTATTCAGTAGCCAAGGATTCTATGACTAGTTCTTGAAACTGCTCTCGAAGCTCTTTTAGCTCTTCCTCTGTCCTAACAGACTCTAGCTTTTCTTTCAACAGCGAGCCTTGTCCTGTTAAAATTTCATATCCTGCAAGACTTTTTTCCAGAATGAATATATTAATATTTAGTTGAATGAAAATTATCGCAACTCCCAGAGCCAAAATAACCAAACTTTTATAAGGAATATCAAATAATCCAGACCCCAAGAATGTTATAACAACCGTTATAATGATGATGAAAATCCCAGAGATGCTGTGGAAAACTTCGCTGCTAGTTTTTTGGGATTCCCATTCTTCATATTTCTCATCAATTGCCTCTTCTAGAGATTTCTTGGCTTCTTCAAAAGGTAATTCTTCTGCTCCTGCTTCTTCTCCCGCCGATTCTTCTGCTCCTGCTTCTTCTGTAGCTTCTTCTCTTGGGGACTCTTCTTCTGTAGCTTCTTCTCTTGGGGACTCTTCTTCTGTAGCTTCTTCTCTTGGGGACTCTTCTTCTCTGGCTTCTTCTTCTTCTTCCTGAGCTAAAATCAATATCTCATTTGTTTCTTGAGCTAAAGGATGAGACGCAACAGACTGTCCTGTAGGCAACCATGCTGGACTTAGGAAAGTTACAATAACAGTGAAAATAAATGCTACTAATGTAAGAGAGCCAAATCTATTCCATCCGCCCAATCTTAACTCGTGTAATGGTTTATAGTTCCCATTGGTTGTTTCTTTTAATCGTTTTTTCTTTTTGAGAGAAAAATATTGTTGATTCTTGTTGTGACTCATAATTGCTCCTCACACTTTAATTTCAGATTTTGGCATATCCCATAGTTAAAGGGATTCTGTTGCCAAAAATATAAGCAGACAGAATTTTTCTGTGATTATAATCATCTTTTAGTTAATTTTCCCAGACATTGTGGTTATAATCTATGTTATATAGCATGACAAGTAAATGAAACTTAGCTAAATGTTGATTCACTAAACAATTCCTGTAATCCAACAAACCCAACAAAAAAAGTGTAAATGCCATATTTAAGGGGATTTTCTTGGCGAAGATTAGCATTTAAAGCTGCAATTATACCTTCAATTACATGAGTTATTAAAACAATATTTACTACCAAGAAAACACTATTAAGCTGAGTTGGTAGAGAAGCATTTGTGAGGTGTAGATAAATATTCCAAGATTCTAGACCTAAAGCACTAGTAATCAGAATAGTAGAGATAACTTTAATTAGAAAAAATATTTTTGCTTTCATGGAATAAGTTAATCAAGAATAACCGATAATTTGTCACAAAGATGATATTATCTGCCCTGATAATTATGATAATTTTACTGTGATGATTCTTAAAAATTCTATCTTACTAGCTTGTTTAAGATTACTAGTCAGAATTTTTATTGGCAAAGACAACCTCAGATTATATGACACTGTTGATTGGAAACAAGGACGAGATCGCTTTATAGCTTCTAATTGTACTTATCCTGAATACTATAGCACCAAAGATTTTCATGGCATCAAAGGAGGTTATTTGAATGCCATCGCTCCTGTCACTTATGATGCTGTAACTCGCTTTGCTGCACCACCGAATGAAACAAAACTTCGTCAATATGCGATCGCCAAAATTCAAGGTCAACCGCAACGAATTCTGGATCTAGGATGTGGTACTGGTAGTTCTACACTAAAGTTAAAACAAGCATTTCCAGAAGCGGAAGTGATTGGGTTAGATGTATCGCCCTATATGTTATTAATGGCGGAATATAAAGGAAAAAAAGCTAATTTAGCAATTACATGGCAACAAGGTTTAGCAGAAGCGACAAGTTTTAATGATGGAGAATTTGATTTAGTGACGGCTTCTTTTTTGTTTCATGAAACTCCTACTAAGATTTCTCAGGAAATTTTACACGAATGCTTGCGATTACTAAAGCCGAAAGGACAAATAATTATTCTGGATGGTAATCAAAAAAG
This sequence comes from Xenococcaceae cyanobacterium MO_167.B27, assembly GCA_030065935.1. Taxonomy (GTDB): domain Bacteria; phylum Cyanobacteriota; class Cyanobacteriia; order Cyanobacteriales; family Xenococcaceae; genus JASJCP01. Next base: position 6,033 of record JASJCP010000020.1, on the reverse strand, counting down.
ATTGCGTCATACTGATTGGTTGATTAAGCTATTCAGAGAGCCTTATTCTAAGGCTTATGCTGGGGAAGATCTAGATGTTTGGCTAAAAATTGTGGGATTTAAAAACATTGAAACCCAGTATGTAGGCTGGATTTCTCAAATCACAACGGGCTTTAACATTTAATCTTGATTATTTAATTGATTCGGGGATAATTGCCAATAAACTTCGCAAATACCCCCTCAGATAATTGATAATTGACGAAGTCGGAGCTGGCTTCCGTTGTCAGAAGACGCAGTACCTTCGACTTAAGCGAGGGCATTCCCATCAATCTTGGTAATTGCCACAATAGCAGGTTTTGGTGGTTGATTAGCTCTCTTACTGGGCCAATTAGAGCCTAGAGGTACTTGGCGTTGCTGCATGAAAGGAGTACCATCGGTGGTGAATAATTCAAAATCACGCTCTTCTGTTGCCATATCTTGACGAATACCGTTTCTTTCCCCAGGATGTTGCACTGACAAGAATAGAGTTCTTTGATCTTGACTCAAAAACGGTCCTGTCATCTCACACTCCATTGGACCAATGGCAAAAGGATAAGTCTCTCCTGCAAGATTACCAGACATGGGGACATACCATAAAGAGTTGTTGCCAAAGACTCCTGTAAGACTGCTTCCAGATAAAGCTTTGCCATTTTCAGTCCGAGTTGGTACTGGTTGGTTTTGCTTGCTGGTTGACATATCTGTAACTATCCACAAGTTACCATTGCGATCTACCTCGATGTTGTCAGGGTTAGCAAAGCCAGCACCACCTTTAGCAGGTTCACCTCCAGTCTTCAAACTACTCCAACGGAAGGTCAAAGCAGCAGGATCACTGTTGGTTTCTTGTAGCTTGAACAGCCAACCATATTCATAGGGTGTTTCTGCATCAGGACCTTTAAATACTGATAAGTCCGGACCCCCATCACTACCAGGAGAGCCAGAAGTAAAAGCAATAAATAAAGTGCCATCTTCTGCCACAATAGTATCCTCGGGGCGAGCGGTACAAGTAACTCCTACAGCACTAGCAGCATAATGAGCATCAATCAGAATTGCGCCTTGTTTTTCTTCGGAGTTATTTCCCTGATATAAATCTCCTAGAGTTTTAAATTTACTTTTATATTGTGCGATTTCCCGATCGCTAGTAAAATTAGTAACTCCTCCTGCATTACGGTCTGGGTTGGGTAGTTTTACCAGGTTTCCTGCTATTTCCGTGGGTTTAACAGGATTTATCTCGGTGCTGAGAGTTAAAGGTATCCATTCCCCTGTACCATCAGGGTTTATTTTCGCTCCGTAAAGCATTCCTTTCTCGAATAGACGAGAATTGCGTTTACTATTGGGATTTTTTACTACATCAGTACTGACGAACTTGTATAAATGCCCGCCACGGCGATCGCAACCAGAATAAACTGCTAATTTTGTGCCTTCTACAGCGCGAATACCAAAAGCTTCATGACGATATCTTCCCAACCAAGTGTGTTTTGTGCCGTAATCTCGGTAGTTACTAGGATTTACCTCTACCATCCAACCATATTTATTTCCTGCCAAACCAAAAACATTAGCTCTACCGTCAACATCTCGATCGTTAATAATTAAGGGTGTTGCAGAAGGAGACATAGAAGAGCCATCCGCCATTACTACTTCGGGAATCTGGTCTTGGACGTTTTCTTCCGCACTTAAGACAGTACCCCAAGGAGTAGTACCCCCTGCACAGTTTTGAAATGTGCCAATAATGCGATCGCCTAAACCATCTTCGTAACCAAGTTTATTCTTTTTGTTAAAAACTGTAGTAGCAGGACCTGTAGATTTGAGAGACTGGCGATGATTATCTAGCCCAGAAATTCCCGTAATACGGCGATCTCTTTTACTATAGGTGCGTTCCCATTTTCCTGAAGAGTTACGACGCACCGAGATAATACCAATTCCCTGATCGATTAATCCTTCTCTAGATATTTCTTTAATCTGGGTTTTCAAAGGATTATCATCGTCTAAAACAAAAGCATCAATCTCACCTTCATCATTAGCTTTTGCTTTCACTTCTGCAAAAGGTAACTGTTTACCCATGATGATCTGGTAAGATTCCATCCAAGCCTTACCGCTAATATATTCAAAATTGATTGTCAAAAAACCTTCATTGGGTACAGTTTCGACAAAGGAAATATAATCGTTATTGTAACCAAAGCGTGAATCTCCTACGGGGTCTCCCCAAGCAGCAATTACTTGATACTCAAAGCCTTCGGGTAACACAATATCGTCTAGGACTTCATAAGTTTTATAACGCGCCATTTGTTCTGTAGAGTCAATCCCCGCAATTTCTAGAGGCAGAGGAACTGTTACTGGCGAAAAAGGTAGCCCGCTATTTCTGGTGGCTGCTTGTGCAACTTGATTAAATTCTAGTGGTAAAGAATAATTCCCTTTATTTGTGGTCAAGGAACTTAAACTCAACGAACTAGCACTTGTTCCTAAAAATAACAAAAAATTTCTTCTACTAGTCATCACAAGAGATCTGTTCTGCCAATCTACTAAATATTTATTAACTTAAAGTAACTTGATTAAGAAATGGTAATCACAATATTAAGTTTCTAAGCAGGAGGGATGAGGGATAAGGAATGAAGGACTCAGAAGTAATAAGTAATAAGTAATAAGTAATAAGTATTACTTCCCCTAGTCCCCCAGTCCCCCAGTCCCCCAGTCCCCCAGTCCCCCAATACCTCATTCCCCAATCCCCATTCCCTGATTCCTCATCCCTAAGATAAAGTTAATCAAAAGAAAATTTTGGGAAAACTAAAACCATATCAGTTTATTTTGCTCACGCTTTTAATATATGGATTTTCTGCAAAAATCTTTTGTAATTACTGGGGTCACATTTTATTCTGTTTTGTCCCTTAATATTGCTCACGGACAAATTCTTCCTGATGGAACAACCCCTAACACCGACATTGCTGGTGATTGCTTAATTAGGTGTGATATTACTGGTGGAATTAAAGCAGATAGCAATCTTTTTCACAGTTTTAAAGAATTTAACATTGGTTTTGGGGAAAGTGTTTATTTTGCCGATCCTGGTGTGGCAAATATTTTTAGTCGAGTCACAGGGGGTAATATGTCCAAAATTTTTGGGACTTTGGGAGTAGTAGGTGATGCTAATCTGTGGTTACTCAATCCTAAAGGGATTATTTTTGGTAGAGGTGCAGCATTAGATATTAATGGTTCATTTGTTGCCACTACGGCAGATGCTATTGAATTTGGCGATCGCGGTTTGTTTACTGCATCTGATAATATTGAGGAAAATTTACCCTTACTCACTCTTAATCCTTCGGCACTTTTTTATCATCAAATGGGACAAGGTAATCCTATTACAGTGGCTCAAGGTGCATTACTTACTGTCCCGAATCAAGAAAATGTAGTACTCCTGGGCGCACAACCGACAGAGACAATAGAAGGGGTGGCAATTTCAGGGGGAATTATCCAAGCACCTCAAGGAAGAGTAGAAATAGGTGCAGTAGGAGACAATGCAACCATTGGGATTAATTCTGAGTTTCAGTTACAGTTTTCCGAAGCTACAACCAGAGGCGATATTACTATTTCTCAAGGTAGCGCGATCGATGTTAGTGGTGTTGGTGGTGGTAGTATTGCCATTCAAGGAAGAGAAGTAAGTGTTGTTGATGGCTCAAATATCACGTCTATAACTCTGGGGAATGTTGATGGAGGTAGTATTGACATTGCAGCGCAAGAATTAAATATTAATCGTGGCTTTATTTCTTCTTTCAGTGTTGGAGAAGGAACAGGAAAAGGAGCAGATATCGCTATAACAGCCGAATCAATTGATCTTGTGGGTAGTGGGGTAGAAAATTATCAACAACTAATCTCTCAGGCACTTAGAGGTAATTTGACACCGAGTATTGCTACCTCTGGCATTATCACAGCTTCTGATAGTAAAGGTGCTGCTGGAAACATCACCATCGACAGTAGAAATATATCGGTGATTGATAGTGGATTTATTGCCAGTATTGCTTACAACCAAGGTAACGGGGGAAGTATAAATCTGAATGCTTCAGAAACTCTCGATCTTAGTAGTTCTGGTTTGTTATCTTTCTCTGCTGCAAATAGTTTGGGAGAGACGGGCAACTTAAATATTAATACGGGAAAACTAATTCTTAGAGATGGTTCTATTGTATCTGCTGCTACTTTCGGGAAAGGTACAGGAGGTAATATCTCGATTCAAGCTTCCGAATCTGTAGAGTTGTTAGAAACTCCTGAGAACTTTATTTTGCCAACAACTATTTTTACTAACAGTGTGTTTGAAGGTGCTGGAAATGCTGGAAATGTAACCATAGATACCCAAAGACTAGTTATTCATGATAGTACACAAATATCATCCGCTAGTGGCTTATTAACTGGTGAAGGTATTATTCCTTTTGGCGGTGCAGGAGGTAATATTGAGATTCGTGCTTCTGAATCAATAACTATAAGTGGTAACTCAGCAGATGGAACAGTTCCCAGTGCCATCCTTAGCGAGACTAGAAGTAATAATCCTGCTGGTGATATTAATGTAACTACGGGACAATTATCGATCGCTGATGATGCCAAAATCTCAGTTAGGAGTGCAGGAAATGGTAGTGCAGGAAATTTGTCAATTACTGCTGATTCTTTGTATCTAGATAATGGAGGAAATCTCGACGCTACTACCCTTTCTGGTAGAGGAGGAAATATAGTTTTAGATATAGGGAATATCTTACAGCTAGAAAACCGCGCTGCAATTACTACTAATGCTTTTAATCAAGGGGATGGGGGAAATATCAACATAGATACTGGGTTTTTAGTTTCCTTTCCCCACAGTCAAATTACAGCTAAAGCGATCGCTGGTAAGGGTGGTAACATTACTATTTCCGCTAATGATTTATTTATCTCTCCCAGTAGTGAAATTAGTGCTAGTTCTGAGTTAGGGGTGGATGGAGAGGTTAACATCAAAACTTTTACTGGCGACTTACGCAACAATTTGGTTGAGTTACCCAAAAAAATACTCCATGCTGAAAACAAGATAGCTTCTGGTTGTAGCAGCAACACTAATTCTGAAGCTAGTCATTTTGTCTATGTGGGTCAAGGTGGTTTACCCCCCAGTCCTTTAGAGAATAATCACTATAACGATCAGTTTCTTGTGGATTTGGGAACAACTCACAACCCTAATAATGCTACAGAATTTTCGCCTCAAACTCTCAATCAACCCCAAAACCCTGTGATTGTGGAAGCGACAGGATGGTTTATTAGCGATCGCGGTACTCTGGTTCTTACTACAGAAATCTCTCCCGATTCTACAAAATCAATGGCAGATAATAGTGTTTTATGTCCTTTCCACGAGCATTAGACTTCTTGTTAGACAAATTCACCAATTATGTATAAGTTTGTTGAAGAATATGACTACTAGAAGCTAACAGGATAACCCATTATGTTGGCAATTTGTTGATAGTAATCTGTTGCGACCACGAAGTGCCTCGCTATGCGAGATCGCATCTGCGCCATTAGCAACAACCTTTTCAAATTAAAAGTTTCAATTGCATTCTCGCGGAACAGCTAGGTAAGTTTAGGCTCTTCATCACCTGCAATCTTTGCTATATCAGAGTCGCTATTAACCCATGCCCTGATTAGTTCATAGCCAAGACTCAGTATAACTGGTCCGACAAATAGACCAATAATGCCATGGGCAAAAGTTCCACCGAGTACCCCCATAAAAATAACCAACATTGGTACAGGTAAACCTGATGCCATTAAAATCGGTTTCAATATATTATCAATCAGCGTGGCGGGGATCATCCAGATTGTAAAAAGTAAAGCAGCAGGAGTGCCCATCGTTGACCAGGCAAAGATTAGCGTCCCAATAACAATCAAACCAGGCTGGCGGGGTGACAACCCCGCTATACTAGGCTCTGTATAAGTTTCATAGTCTTAAGACCTCTTTGATAGAATGGGAGTTTATTGAGAGAAGTTATCATTAATTTTTCGACCCATTCCCAACATATATCCATA
>JASJCP010000141.1 GCA_030065935.1 Xenococcaceae cyanobacterium MO_167.B27 | reverse complement strand
AACTTAATAGGTGGTACATTAAGTGGTGACGATACAGTTATAGAAAAGCTTTATAGTAACCTAGATAAAGCAGAACTGATTGGCTATTATTGGTCAGGTAAGTATAAGAAAGCTATTAAAGGAATTAACTTAATAACTCTGTATTATACGGATATAAACGAAGTTAGTATTCCAGTTAATTATCGAATTTATAATAAAAGTGAGGGAAAAACAAAAAATGATTATTTAAGGGAGATGATTGATGAAGTTATTAAGTGGGGAATTAAAGCTAGGAATATAACTACTGATAGTTGGTATGCCTCTAAACTTGCATCTTGAATTCTAAGCGAGAAAAAGAATTAAATTTTGGAGTAGGATTGGCGAAAAACCGTTTGGTTCGGATAGATAAAGGTAATTATGTTAGAGTAGATTCTTTAGAAATTCCGAAGGATGGGTTAATAGTCGAGCTAAAAGGTTTTGGTCAACTCAAGATATTTAAGAGAGTATTCAAAAACGAAACTACTCATTATTATGGTTTATTTTTAGCAGATAAAAAAGAATTAGAAGAAACTAATAGGAAAGATTTTAGAGAATTATTTGCCATACATTGGGGAATTGAAGTATATCATCGCGCTCTCAAACAACTATGTAATCTCAATAATTTCTTTGTCAGAAAAACTTCAGCTATTTGTACTCATATATTTTGTTCGCTTAGAGCATTTTGTCAACTTGAATTGATGAGAATATACGAAATAGTAGAAAACTGGTATGAAGTACAAAAAAATTTATATATAGAAGTAGCTAGAAAATTTATTACTGAAAATTTTCCCAGAGTAATTGTTAGTAATTATTTGGCGACCCGCTACGCGGATGAGGAGTGGCACCGCCTGAAACTACATAGCTTTTCGATTCTGTCAATGCGAAACTCCTATTCGTGTAGAAATATTTGTTTTAATTCTCAGTAAATTTTTTGTGACTTAAGCACGCTGACCGCTTTGCGGTACAGACGTGGGCTTATGTGAGATTATTGGTACAGATAAACTTAGTTCTATGCGATCGCAAATAAAAAATATAGCGAATAAATTATTAATTACTACGTACTAATTAGTATTGACGCTCTTGTTGATTGTTGAAAAGTTACTCACTACTTATTACTTATGAGTCCTTAATCCTTGGAAAGCGCGAATACTGTCCCACTGTACTTAACAATTAACAATGCCATAAATAATCAATGAATTAAGTAGTAAGATGACAGTAAGCCAGTCTCCCCATCGCACATATAAAGTCTGGGTTTGTCGCAGATATATTGTATCTGAGTGTATTTGATATTGATTTATTGCCGATCGCCATATTGTATTACCATGAGGATCGACGATACCAGAATAACCTGTATTGGTGGCTCTGGCTGTCCAGCGATCGCTTTCTACTGCCCGTAATACGTCTTGGGCGTGATGTTGGGCGGGCATGGTGTTACTATAATGAGCATTATTGGAAGCAGTAATGATAAACTGTCCTCCCTCTTTAGCTTGACGGCGAAAGTGTTGGGAAAAGGCGGATTCATAACAAATTCCTACAATAGCTTTTCCCCAGGGTGTATTAAATATTTGATTAGTTGTTCCTGGTATTAAATCTGCTTTTAAAGGGGATAGGCGATCGATAATTTCTCCTAAAATATTTTGTAAAGGGACATATTCTCCGAGGGGGACTAAAATAGATTTATCGTAGCGACTGTAAGTTTTTCCTTCTCCTGTAAGAGTAAATAAGCTGTTAGTAAAGCCTTGATCAGTAGTACCAAATGCACCAACCCAAGCAGGAATTTTATACTGTAATACTGTTCGATAAAAGTCGCTATTATTAGTAATGTTTTCCCAGTAAAAAGGTAAAGCTGTTTCGGGAGTGAGAACCACATCAACTTCTTGTTGTGCTAATTTTTTATATCCTGTAGTGTAACCTGAGATCGCTTTAAGGAAACCTTTAGGATAAAGTTTAATTTCGTTGGGTATATTTCCCTGAATAATGCCAACTTTAAGAGCATCAAGATTGTTACCAGCAATGGGTAATTGATAGAGATAAAATCCGAAGCTGTGAATACTAATTGCTAGGAAAAGAGGTGTAGTAAATAAGATAATCTTTCTGGATTTTTGTTTAAAATACTTACTAAATAATAAAGCTTCCGCCCACAAGCCATTTATTAAAACAATAGACGCAGTAATAGTATTAAAACCTGAGATTTTACTGAGTTGCAAAATAAATAAATTATCAGGACTTTGAGTATAAGATAAAGAACTCCACCACAAAGGGGTATTACTCCAAAGACTTTCCAAGACACACCATAAACTGACTCCTATTAATACTCGAAACAGGGCGTAAGCAATATTAGCTTTATAAGTAACTCTTTTGGTAATAAACTTAAAACCAACTCCCCAAACCACCACTAAAGCAGCACCCCAAAGAGTAATAAATATCCAACAAAAAAGAGCAATAGTAATACTAGCTAACCAAGGTACTCCCATCCAAGTCATAGGATGAACACCAGTAATCCAAAATAAAGCTAGACCATGATAACCACAGCCCCAAGCTAGAGTAAGTAATATTATTTGTTTATAAGATGAAGTTAAAAAAAGCGATCGCCATAAGGGAATTAAAGCAATCCAAGCTAACATCCATAAGCCAAATGGTGCTGGACATAAACCCATTAAAATACCACCCAGGAAGGATAGGATTATACGAGGTTTATTGAATAAGTATTTGTGCAAAATATGACGCGATAGTTGAGATAGGGAGTAGGGAATAGGGAATGGTGATTGGTGATTGGGGAATGGTGATTGGTGATTGGGGAATGGTGATTGGTGATTGGTGATTGGGGAATGGTGATTGGTGATTGGGAGACTGGGAGATTGGGATAAGTAATAAGTAATAAGTAGCAAGTTTTTCCATCAACAATCAACTACTAACTACTAACTACTAACCACTAACTACTAACCACTAACCACTAACCACTAACCACTAACATTTAGGCAAAAGTAGAGAAGCCATCAGGGGGTACATCTTGAAGTCGGGGGTTTCCTACTGCTTGTACTGCTTCTTTTAAATCTATGTCTCCAGTATAAATAGCCCTTCCAACTATTGCGCCACTAACTCCCAAGGGTTCTAAAGCTAAGAGACTGAGTAAGTCAGTAAGAGAACTCACCCCACCAGAAGCAATAACAGGAATATCTATAGCTGTTGCTAATTCTCGCAAGGCTTCCATATTAGGACCCGACATAGTACCATCACGATGAATATCGGTATAGATGATAGCAGCAGCACCTTGTTTTGCCATGCGGTTAGCCAAGTCTGTAGCTAATACTTCCGATGTTTCTAACCAGCCTCTGGTTGCAACTTTACCATTGCGAGCATCTATTCCCACCACAATTTGTTGGGGAAATTCTGCACACCATTCTGTCACTAATTCTGGTTGTTCTACTGCTACTGTTCCTAAAATAGCTCTTTGTACCCCTAGATCCAATAACCGAGATACAGAAGTGCGATCGCGTAATCCCCCTCCTACCTGCACAGGAATGGCTATAGCTTGCACAATTGCTTCAATAGCTGCTAAATTACTGGTTTTTCCTGCTTTTGCTCCGTCTAAATCTACTACATGAACTCTGGTTGCTCCTTGCTCCTCCCATTTCCTAGCTACCGCAACAGGATTTTCATCAAATACTTGAGATTGTGCATAATCTCCTTGATAAAGACGAACACACTTACCATCTAGTAAGTCAATTGCAGGGATAATTTCCATAACTATTGATTAATTGAACTACAGCCTATTTATATTATGCTAGTGGTTGCTTGCATAATCCCTGAGCATTTTTCTTAATTCGAGAGTGTGCATTTCTTCATTACCAATCATGGTACGGGCATACTCTTCTAGATAGACACTAGAATCTTGTACAGTTTCTAGAAGTTCTTTGTAGTAATCAAGAGCTTTCTTTTCATGTTCTAAGCTTTCTTGTAAGATGTCTTTAATTGCATGATGATAGCTTTCTTGCAGTGGAGCAATTTTTAAGCTTGGATGTCCTTCTTCAAGTCCTGTAATTAATTCTCCTGCTTGTTGAGCATGAATCAAGGATTCATTAGCTTGAGCTTTAAAGAAATCTACTAAGGGTATGCGGTTAGGTCCTGTTATCATCAGGGAATAATGGGTATAGCGCACTATCCCTGCTAGTTCGTATTCCATTATGGTGTTGAGAATTTTAATAGTGGATTTGACATCTAGTTCTTTCATAATTACTCCTTGATGATTTAACGTTTATATTTAACAATGGTCAATGTTATACATCAGCCCATTTACGGATTAAATTAGCAATACTCTTAGAAATTAAATCGAATTCTGCTGTTTTACCCTCCTTAGTAAAGATAACTCTTCTAGCTGTTTCGAGATCAAACAAAATTTCGCGGTCGCTTGGATCTCTGATGAAACTTTGTACCCAACCTACTGCTACTAGTCTTGTTCCTTCTGTTACAGGGTTAACCCGATGTAAGGTAGTAGAAGGATAAACAATAGCACAGCCAGCTTCTAATTTGTAAGCTTTCTCATCATCTGCACCTTCAATGACTAATTCTCCCCCTTCATATTCAGAAGGAAAACTTAAAAACAAAGTAAAAGAAACATCGCTGCGCCACATCTGACTATTTTTCATTAAGGCGTTATCAACATGGCTATCGTAAGACATATTCACCTCATAACGACTCAATAATATAGAATGAATCGATTTCGGTCGTACCGCAGTTTGAAATAAACTATTACGATAGAGGGCTGATTTTATTTGTTCGGTTAATTGTTTACCCAGGGTTGTTTGTTTTTTTAGCTGCTGGTTATTTTTTACTAATTTAGCGTGCCAACCAGCAGTTAATTTACCATCAACAAATTCACCTTCAGCAAGACTAGTAGTAATCTTTTCTACCTCTTGTATGGTGAGAACATTGGGAATGGAAAAAATCATAGCATTAGTTTAGTTTTGTGTTTATGTATCCAGGTTAAGGGTCGGTACTATCCAAGCAGCACTGGTTCCGGGATGGGGGCTTTTATTAGTTGATCGATTACAGCTTAGTAGTTATAACCTTTGTACTAAGCCCCCATTCCCGCCTAATTACACCTGTTTAACCACTTGGTTCTAGAGCTTGGGGCTGGCACGCACCCCAAGGTAGGAACTTTAACGCTTACCGTTAACCTAGCCAATTTAATGGCTTAGTCTGGTCAACTTATGGACTATATTTCAAGCCCTCGACGAAGTCGGCGGGTTGTTGACTAGCATTTAGAGATTTATTGTTACTGATGTAGTATCTTACTATTAATGCTAAATATTATCAACTAACTTAATTACTAAGGTGAGGAAAGACAACCAGGGATCAGTAAGCCATAATCAACAAATCCCTTAACTAAGTAAGGGTTTAAGCTTTCCGTGGATTTATGCCGTTTGCGACCGACTCAAGAACTAGAATCCCTGCTGATTCATCACAGGGATTCTCAAATAACCTCTCTTGTGAACTACCAGACGCGCTCTCGGGTAATTCATCAATTGCGGATACTATCCTAAAAACTAAAAGTAGTACGAATCGCACCGATGATTAGATCGTCGTTATCACTGTTATTGTCTGGCGCAGTGATCCAAACTATCCCAGGAGTGATACTAATATTGTCACTGAATTGGTATTCATAGAAAACTTCAATGTGGAAAGAAGTATCATCATCCTCAGTATTTTCGGATAGAACCTCAATATTGGAGTCAGTTACCCAAGGTTCCATCCCAATAATAATACCTCCCATACTGCCTGGTTTACCCAAATCAGGAAAAGCAATAGTAGCAGCCCAATTCCACACATCTTGTGTCCCTTTGCTAGTCAAACCATTACCAGATACAACAGTTACTTTTGATAAGCCACCCCAAGCACCAATAACAATGTCATCCCTTAATGCCCAAGAAAACTGTAATCCATAGGAATCACTTACAGCATCGATCTCAAAACCTCCTATTTCCTCTAATTCTTCTCTTGTTACCAAGGAACGTAATAAGCTAGGGACAAAAAAATCGATGTTAGCTCTGTTGCTTCCTGTTTCAGTGTTAACTTGGTTACGAGAGTGAATATAGGTTGCAGCGATGGTTAAACTATCAACAGGAGTAAAAGTAATTTGAGCGATCGCACTATAAGGTCCGTCAAAAATACCACTACCCTCTTCAGCTTCATTAGCTGGAGAGGCGAGATATCCTGCACTAAGTTCGATTGTGTCGCCAAAGCGTTGGGTAATACCTAATCCTGCATCCCCTGGCGGTTGATAAATGGGGTTGCGGGTGCCAAAAGTAGAAATTGCCCCCGATCCTCCGTCGCCATCTAAAACACTAACTGTATTCACAATATCTTCTGCTTCAACTCCTGCTGTACCCACAAGTACTTCTGTGCTGCCACCAATAGCAAAGGTATAAAATAATACTTCCAACCCCAGATCGTTGTCCCTAGGTTCGGCAAAGGCTAAATCTCCTTGAAAAGTGCCTGTTTCATCGGAAAAAGCCGGAAAATTACCAGCAGACAGACGAGTAAATAGTAAATCCTCTCCTGTAAAGCTGGTTTCGAGTTCTAGCCTAATGCGATCGCCAAATACAGCTACATTATCAATATCATCGTCTCCGTCATTTTTGGAGCCAGCAAAGACACTAGCCAAACCAAAGATTACTTCTCCTCTCAGTTTGGTGGTAGTGGAAAATTGATTGTCTTCGAGGAATGCAGTACGACTTTCTAAGTTGTGAATTCTTCCGCCAATACTGGCTAATTCTGCTTCAAATTGTTGAGTTAGACGATTGATGGTGTCAATATCGTCTCTTACAACTGCTTCAGAAGAAGCAATAAGCCTTTCGATTTGATTCAGACAAGAGTTTAAACCAGCAGCAAATTCGTAACGAGATAAAGCCCGACTTCCTCTATAGGTTTGGTTAGGATATCCTGCAATACAGCCATAACGATCTACCAGACTCCGTAAGGCTTCATAGGCCCAATCAGTAGGGGAAACATCTCGTAATTGATTGACGTTGGTAACTTGATCGATGTTTTCTGTTTGTCCTTCTCTACTATATTGTTGAAGTTGTTGGATTCTATTTTCTGCGGTAGTTTGAGCTAACACCGAGTTAGATATTCCCAGTAGAGAAGTAATTACAGTAGCTTGAAGAGTAGGCTTAACCCATTTAACTAAAGTTAATTTAGACATAGTTAAAATTCCTCACACCAATTGTTTGACAATGGTTAATGTAAACAATTATGGGATATTACTAGTTTTAACAGGAAATATCTTAAGATTCAGTGTAATAACCCTCAATTAAATTATTAATTCTTGAGGATTGCCGATCTAACAGAGCTTTTCCAGACCATTATTTGGGTTTTTAGGGCAAAAAATCGGGAATTTATTGTAACCATTACCCGCTCAAGAGTTCTCTGGTAGGCTCAAAAAGAAATTTCAGCTAGTATATCTGAGTTGGTGCGGAAAAATGACAAAATTTACAGCTTATGCAGCTTTACAGGCAAAAGAAAAATTACAATTATGGGAATACGAACCTGCTCCTTTAAAGGATAGTGAAATTGAAATTCGGGTCACTCATAACGGTCTTTGTCACACTGATATCCACATGAGAGATAATGATTGGGGAGTAAGTCAATTTCCCTTAGTGGCAGGTCATGAAGTAGTGGGTGTTGTGACAGAAGTGGGTGAGGCTGTAACCACTCTGCAAAAAGGCGATAGCGTTGGTCTGGGCTGGATTCGCGACTCTTGCAGATCTTGTTATCATTGCTTACAAGGGGAAGAAAATATCTGTAAAAAGGGTTATACAGGGCTAATTGTGGGTAATCATGGAGGATTTGCTGATCGCGTGCGTTCCTCTGCTGATTTTGCCTATAAAATTCCTGATGCTTTAGATTCCGCTAGTGCTGCTCCCCTACTATGTGCAGGTATTACTGTTTATACTCCCTTACGTACCTACATTAAATATCCAGCTATGAAAGTTGGAATTGTCGGTATTGGAGGCTTAGGACATTTAGCGATTAAATTTGCTAGGGCGATGGGGGCTGAGGTTACAGCATTCTCTTCTTCTACTAATAAACAAGCAGAAGCCAAAGACTTTGGAGCGCATCATTTTTACAAGTGGGGGACTGCTGAAGAAATGAAGGATTTAACTGGCTCTCTGGATTTACTACTTAGCACCTCTTCGGCTGAATTGGATTGGGATTTAGCATTTAGTTTATTAGGCAACAATGGCGTTTTATGCTTTTTAGGTATTCCTGTATCTAGTATTAATGTACCTCTAATCCCTTTAATATTTGGACAAAAGTCCGTAGTTGGTAGTGTTGTCGGTGGTCGCAGATTTATGCAAGAAATGTTAGATTTTGCTGCTATTAATCAGATTAAACCGATGATCGAGACTATGCCTTTAAGTCAGGTAAATGAGGCAATGGATAAAGTTTTGGCGGGTAAAGCTCGTTATCGAATTGTCTTAGTATCCGAGGAAACATAAAGTTAATTTTTTGGTTTTTATCAGAAGAGAATCTTTTGCAAGACCCTATTTTCAAATCTATTAGTAATCTTCTTAGATTCTTTACTATTATTCTCAACTGATGAATATTTTGGTCAAGCTACTATAATAGGATTTGTTGTCTCGCAGCGTGCGAGGTCTTAATATTGGTCAGGCTTTCCTCCGCACCTTTATAGAAGAATGGGGAAGAAAGCCCGACATTTTAGTTGAATCAAAATTAATTTTTTCCAGTGTGATCGCGCCTACTAGACTGTTTTAATAGCAACACATAACTAAATAGGGGTAATTTATGAACTACCCCTACAAAATACGATCTAACATTTTGTAATTTGAAATTAGTCTAAAAGATGCTTCTCAATTAATCCCACAATTTGTTTGGGTTGGACTCTGCTGTAACGAGCTTTATCTGGCATCATCACTATATTAGGTGCTTTCTTACACTGCTTAAGACAACCCACAGTCTTGATTTCAACGTGATCTGCAATACCTCTACTTTGCAACTCAGTTTTTAGTAACTCACAAGCTGTTTTTCCGCCTCGTTTCCAACAAGTAGATTTTTGACAAAACAATACTTTGGCTTTGGGTTTGGTTGCTACTGCAACATCTGAAGTCTGGGGTATAACTGGTTTTAATACTGGTTTTTCCAGTAATTCTACTCCGTAAGCTTTATACTTAACCTTCCCCTTGTGGATTTCATACTTACGCATTCCTGTTACTTTCAATAAGCATCCAGGCTGTAATTTTTGAGTCAGACTCTTTCTGAGTTCTTTAGCAACTTTAATCCAATATTCTTGCTGTTCACTAACTAATTGCAAATATTTGATACAGTCCCCTGACTTAGTTACAAAGTCTTCTAATTCCCCTGTAATGGAAAATTGGGTAACAAGAGGTTGTACTGTAGCCATAGTATGTCTCCTTACTAGTATAGTTTCTCATTACTTATCATATTTAATTTGCCAACATTGATTCAACCAGTCAATTAATTCTTGACGATTTGCTGTAAATTGCTTAACTACACTCCAGAGTTGAATTGCTGTTGTAGCATTACTCGGGTATGCGGATAAAGGTTGGTATGATTGGCAATCACATTCAATTTCCAAAGCTTTGAGGCGATCGTACACCTGCCAACGCTCTGACCATTCTACCTTAATAATCTGTGACTCATTACGGTTATCCATAATTATTTATCTATATTTTTTCAAGATTAATCCCAATAGACTTCTTGGTAATTGGCTGTTTCAGTTCTTAAGATAATTGATTGTCATTATCAATAAGTTAAGAATAATCCTAGTTTAACAGTATCTTGTGCTAAATGCCAGTCATTTGCAATAAGTTTTGAATTTTATTCGCAACTTTTAAGCTTTATTTCCCATTAGACTAGGATCTGAGGATTTTTTCAGTGATATTATTGAAGTGATATCAACTTGTTATTACATTGAAAGGAAAATCCCCATGGTATCCAGTAGTGGTTTAGTTCGTACCTTTGGTCAAATCGGCGACAACCCCATCTTGTTAGATAAAAGCGTTACCGAACCAATTTGTGAGGGTTTAAATATACTTGTCGCTAGTTTTCAGGGTTTATATTTGCAATATCAAAAACACCATTTTGTAGTTGAAGGTTCAGAATTCTATTCCTTACACGAGTTCTTCCAAGAATCTTATGATGAAGTGCAAGGTCATGTTCATGACTTGGGTGAAAGATTAGATGGAATAGGAGGAATACCTGTTGCTAGCTTCAGCAAGTTAGCAGAATTATGCTGTTTTGAGCCAGAATCAGATGGTGTATATAACTGTCGTCAGTCTTTAGAACACGATCTAGCAGCAGAACAAGCTGTTATTAAAGTATTACGCTCTCAAGCTGCACAAGCAGAAAGCTTAGGAGACAGAGCAACTCGCTATCTCTACGAGAAAATTTTGCTAGAAACTGAAGAAAGAGCTTATCATATCGGTCACTTCTTAGCTTCTGATAGCCTAACTATGGCATTTGTGGGGAATGGTAGTAATTAGACTTATTGTATAAGTGCAATAAATCTGGTTGTGCTTCAAGTAGCCATTAGCAAATAGTAGGGGCGATTGACTTTATCTCCCCTACAAAATTCAAAGTAGTAGCACTCATTAAATGTTTAAACTAGCAAGTCATGGCTTAAGAATATTCTAGCCTACAGCTAATAGCTTTTTGATAAAAAGTTGACTTTGGCTAGATATCAATTAATTGGCTTGTTGGGTCGATGCTCACCCCTGATTGTTGATGACTGGAATTAAAACGCCAAAACTTAACTATCTGTCTGCTCACTTGTTGGGGATAAAAGTAGTGGAAAAAGTAACTTCCTTGAGGACATTCCCACAAAACATCCCCTTCCTTAAAATAGCTATACCAACCATTCAAAGCGTTGTGGTCTATAATAGTATCGTTTTTACTACCACAGACCATTAAAGGAGATTTAATTCCTCCTGGGTCAAGACTAACTCTGCGGAAAAGAGAATGAGGCGAAGGAGAAGTATTTAAGTCTTGTTGCAGAATTTGGATGAAGTCTTGAGTGTAATATTGATTGTGCTGTCCAAAAAGTCTTTGTGCCATTTGCGCCAAAATAGTCTTCTGACTACAAGGTAATAATTCTCGCAACGCATAGTAGTGTATTTGCCAATCCACCCCTGGATGAAAGCCAACTCCTAGTAAGGTGAGAGATTTAACTTTTTCTGGATACTTTCTGGCATACAATAAGCCTAATGTTCCTCCTATACCATGACCAATTAAGTTAACAGGTTGAGATAAAGATTCTAGATAGTTTTCCAGTAAATCTAGGGCAATTTCCCAGGAGCTACCTTCATCTTGATGTTGATAATATTCCCACCTAGCAAGATAAGTTTCTTGAGATAAGTAGCGCAGTAAACTATTATCAAAACGCTGAAAACTATGATTAGCTGCAATCCAAACACTTTCAATTACTTTAGACATTTTGTTTAATCCAAATACATAAGTTGACAGTTAATTCATTACTCTCTTTCATTCTGATAATTTTAGGCAGATTTGCCATGAGCCGTAGTACTTAAATTATTAATTGTATAATCAGACTTTATTTCAAAATCCCGACAGGTGATCGCATTTTCTGACATAGCTTCTATAGGATTTACTGGACATTTCAGGCGATAGTCTCCTGTAAAATAAACACAATTAGCACAAGGAATCTGGTGCATTTTTTTTACATGATTAATCCCCTCAATTATTCCACGAATTGCTTGTTTGACTATCACAGCAACCACCAGAGTCCAGACACCGAAACAAAATAAAAAATGTAGCATTACTCAACTTCAATAAATCTTGGTTTTCAGAAAAAAAAGGGGTAAGTAAATTGTGTCTGTCTTTGTTATGACAATTACTTTCCCCATTAACTCAGAAGGAGAACTTACCATGCAAACTTGCGGTAATTAAATTCCAAATTCAGTTTTGAGTTGTGAAACCCACTCTTTGATGCGAGATTCTGTTAAATCTGATTGATTATCTTCATCTAATGCCAATCCGACAAATTTACCACCTTTATCTGCTCTAGAAGCTTCATGTTCGTAACCATCTGTTGACCAGTAACCAACAGTTTTTCCTCCTAAGTCAGAGATTTTTTCTTCGAGAATTCCCATTGCATCTTGGAAGTTTTCCGAGTATCCAATTTGATCTCCTGTCCCAAAATAAGCCACTGTTTTCCCACTAAAATCTATATTATCTAGCTCTTCATAAAAGCCATCCCAATCACTTTGCAGTTCTCCAATATCCCAAGTAGGAGAACCAATGATTATATATTCATAGTCCGCAAAATCAGCATCTGATGCGTCAGCAATATCCTTTAAAGTAACTACGCTATCGCCACCAAATTCAGCTTGAATCATCTCGGCTGCTGACTCAGTTTTACCTGTAGTAGTGCCATAGAAAAGAGCAATTTTACTCATGTTTCCTCCTAGTTTTCGTAAGTTTGATTTGAAAAAGGATAGATTACTCGTCTTCCTTGTCTTACATCAACCAAAGAATAGTACTTATGTAAGAAGTCTGTATCTGGTTTTAGGTTTTGAAATCTCTATTGTTCATTTCTTGAATACTAAGAACTACTTAACTAATTGCTAATTATTCTTAGTTATTCTGAAATTAATTAGGACTAGGGGAGAAGACTGTTATGTTTCTGGGAGATGAAAATAGAGACTGCAAGACTAGGTTAAAAAGCTTTGAAGAAAATCGTTTGGGGATTAAATTTGTATTTTTTTAATCCCCTACAATGTTGGAAGTACACACCATATAATTTACCACTATTGCTAATAAATAGCAATAACTTAGCAAAAATTTTTACAGCAATAGGTCAGAGGGTTATACCATTTCTATTTAGACTTGCTACAAATAACCCATCTAATACCAATCCCCTACTTCCCCACTTCCCCCCGGGAGGAGACTTAATATATCTAGGTATTGAAGCCAAAACAGATCGACTTTGTAATGAAGTCTCCTTCCCGCCCCACTTCCCCATCTGTAGCTTGACTTTTCAGAATTGGTATTAGGACATACACATCCTGTAAGGGTGAATTGGGAAGAGCGGGATAGATTTAATGTAATGTCCATTATCTTTACTTATACTGCTATAACTAAATTTTGCCAGTGAAAATTGTTTGCAATATGTCTAAATTGTCATAGACCAGATAAGCAAAGAATGCTCCCCCCATACCACCAACGAAGAAAGATGCAGCAAACTGACTCCAGCCATCGATAGTTTTAAGAGAGTCAGGGATATTAGGGTTAGCAGTAGCGTAAGTTAGGCGATCTGAGGGAAATTCCTTTCTAAAAGACACAGTACCGTAAATAGATAGACAAGCAGTCATAATTATTACCAATCCACAAGCACTTAATAATCCAATCAGATTAGCTTGATCGGTATTTCTTTGAGGTCCCAAAACTGCAAAAGGACCAAATATCAAGTATCCGTGTGCCATTCCAATTTCTAAACCGCGAAACAAAGGGGATATTCCAGGTCGGTAAATAGGGAGATATTTCAACAGCCAAAGACTAAAGTCAGAGGAGTTGAGAGGAGTATTAAAATTCCCAATTTGAGGATCCCCAGGAAAAGTAATTAACGTATCCCCCTTACTAAAATCAAATCCCGCAGCTTTAGCTCTAGCGCGAATAGCGTGCCAAATATGACCAAAAAGAAACAAAACCGCAAATACCAAGTGAAAAGTTGCTAACCAACCTCTAGCTGTAATAACTCCCGTGTTAGTTTCAATTAAACCCACAGGACCATAAAATACTTCAGGATAGACTGTATTATTAACCGTACAAAAGTAAGCAGCAAACAAAGCCATGTAGGCTAATGCGCCTAAACTATAAGAGAGATAAGCTTCTCCAGAATAGACTAGAACTTGCTTTGCCCACTTAAAAGGTCTAGTAGCAGTGTGCCACAAACCACCTAAAAGACAAATAGAGCCAATCCACAAGTGACCCCCTACCACATCTTCTAAGTTATTGACTGCTGCCATTCCGTCATTACCAAAAGCCCCAACAAGATAGCCAAAAATACGCCCTGGATTCACCGTAGGATCGGTAATGATTCTAACTTGTCCTGCATCGCCAGCCCAAGGATCGAATAAACCACCCCAAAACATAGCTTTAAAGACCAGCAAAAATGCTCCCAGTCCTAGCAAAATTAAATGAATGCCGATGATACTGGTCATCTTATTATCGTCTTCCCAGTCATAGCCAAAAAAGCCACCAAAAGTATCATTCTTTTCTAAGACTTCTGCACCAAGAAGAGAATGATATATCCCTCCTGCACCTAATACAGCAGAAGAAATCAGATGCAAGACTCCAATGACAAAGTAAGGATAGGTATCAACAATTTGTCCTCCATCCCCTACACCAAGACCCAACGTAGCTAAATGGGGTAGCAAAATTAGACTTTGTTCATACATTGGGACATCAGGATTATAGCGAGAAATCTCAAACAGAGTCATCGCTCCTGCCCAGAGTACAATCAAGCCAGCATGAGCAACGTGCGCCCCTAGTAGCTTACCAGACAAGTTAACAAATCGGGCATTACCAGCCCACCAACCTATTCTATTAGATACAACAGCCGTCATTATTTCACCTCATGAAATTAAAACAAAATTAGACTTTTTCCCTTTTCCTGCCTCTCTTCGCAAGGGGGCTTGAGGTTATTAAACCTCTTGCAAAAGTAAAAAAATAATCATTTTGACTACTCTTTTCGTGAAAAATCTTCCCTATTGCCCCGAGAGGAGACTTAATATATCTAGGTATTGAACCCAAAATAGATCGATTTTGTAATAAAGTCTCCTTCCCGCCCTATTCCCTGACCCGGAGCAAGAAGTCTATTGAGGTTCGGGACGAGTGAAAAGAGGAGCTACTTTTCCTTGGTTAAAATCAAAACCAGCAGCTTTAAGTGCGTGGAAGATATGACCTTGTAAAAAGAAGAAACCCAACCAAAAATGAGCATTAGCTAGCCATGTTCTCGAAGAAAGCAAATATTCCTGGTCTGAAGTGAAATAGGGAAATATATTTAACTTGATTGATAGTGGTGCGCCATAAAATGTTTCGGGATAAACTGTGGTGTTGACTGCACAAAAATAAGCAGCAATAAATCCCATCAAGGCTAATGCACCCAAGCTATAAGAGAGATAAGCTTCTCCTGACCAGATAAAGAGATTTTTCGTCCAAGAAAATGGCTTAGTGTTGATATGCCAAAGACCGCCTAAGATTAGAATTGTACCAACCCAGATATGACCACCTACCACATCTTCTAAATTGTCTACTCCAGCAATCCAGTTTTTTCCTACCGCCCCAAATAAGTAACCAAAAATAATAGCAGGGTTCAGAGTCGGATTAGTTACAGTTCTAACATCAGAAATGGCAGGATCGTATAAGCCACCAAAAAACATGGCTTTAGCAACTAGCAAAAATGCGCCTATTCCTAGTAATAACAAGTGAATACCAATAATATTGGTCATTTTGTTGGTGTCTCGCCACTGATAACCGAAAAACTCCGACTTGTTTTCTAGATATTTTGGTCCCCATAAGGAATGATAAATTCCGCCGAAACCAAAAAAGGCGGAAGAAATTAAATGTAAAGCTCCAATCACAAAATAGGGATAAGTATCAACTATTGTCCCATCTGCACTAACTCCCCAACCCAGAGTAGCCAAATGAGGTAACAGGATTAAACCCTGTTCGTACATCGGTTGAGACACATCAAAACGAGATATTTCAAATAAAGTAATTGCCCCCGCCCAAAAGACAATTAAGCCTCCATGAGCAACGTGCGCTCCCAATAACTTACCTGAGATATCTGTTAGGCGAGCATTTCCCGACCACCAAGGAATATCCGTTAAATCCTCTGTTTCTTGAGGGCTGTCTGTTATGGCTGTCATAAACAACTAACTCCTTTGCTAGTAATTGAGAATTAAAATCAATAATTTACCGATTAAGCTTATAGCAGAAAAATATTTATTGATAATTATTTTCTTTTTTCTTAAGCTTATCTAAGCTAGCTACAAATTGGTTTATTCTATATGATTAACTATCGACTAGCTAGGAATTTTATTAAGTTTTGTTAGAACTATTTTGCAATTAATTTTCAGTAATGCAGAATGAAATAGTCATTAACTTGTTGCTAATAATTAGTAACAACTAATACAAAAATTGCTCAACTGTATATAGGAGGTTTCATCTTGCAAACCTACGACAAATCAAACGTTCAATACGATTGGTGGGCGGGTAATGCTCGTTTCGCCAAGTTATCGGGCTTATTTATTTCTGCTCATGTAGCTCAAGCAGCTTTAATAGTCTTTTGGGCTGGAGCATTTACTTTTTTTGAACTCTCAAAATATGACCCTAGCTTACCTATGGGTCAACAAGGACTAATTCTCTTACCCCATCTTGCAACTCTCGGTTTAGGTGTCGGAGAAGGAGGAGAAATCGTTGATACCTATCCCATGTTTGTGGTAGGTGCAGTCCATCTTATTTCATCTGCTGTCCTTGGAGCAGGAGCATTATTCCATACTTTTAAAGGGGAAAGTGACCTTTCTCAAGCTTCTGGACAAGCTAAAAAATTCCATTTTGAGTGGGATAAACCCGATACATTAGGCTTTATATTGGGTCATCACCTACTATTTCTAGGAGCAGGAGCATTACTTCTCGTAGCTAAAGCCATGTTTTGGGGGGGCTTATATGATTCTGCAATTCAAGAAGTGCGAGTCGTAACCGATCCTACATTAAATCCCTTAACTATCTATGGCTATCAAACTCATTTTGCTGCTGTCGATAATCTAGAAGATTTAGTTGGTGGTCATATCTATGTAGGTGTCTTATTAATCGGTGGCGGTATTTGGCACATTATTACCCCTCCTCTAGACTGGGCGAAAAAGCTCTTGATTTTCTCTGGCGAGGCGATTCTTTCTTACTCTCTCGGTGGTATTGCCCTAGCTAGTTTTGTAGCTGCCTATTTCTGTGCCGTTAATACTTTAGCTTATCCTGTGGAGTTTTATGGAGAAGTTCTAGAAGTAAAACTAGGAGTCTTACCTTACTTTGCGGATACAGTGGATTTACCAGCAGGAGTTCATACTGCTCGCTGTTGGCTATCTAATATGCACTTCTTCTTTGGTTTCTTCTTCCTGCAAGGTCATCTCTGGCACGCTCTGAGAGCCATTGGTTTTGACTTTAAACGGGTAACTCAAGCCCTTGACAATGCAGGAACTCCCCAAGCAGGTCAACCCTTGGTCGGCAGTACCAAAGGCGCACCTCAGCCCGCAACGGCTGAATAGGGGAATTAGCCTGATTGCCAAACTGTATTCTCTCTCTCGTCTATTCTAGCTTAGTGCAGATTATATTTTGCATTAAGCTTTCTTGCAATTTTGCCCTAACAATATTTTCCATAAAGTAACCATGACAGCAACAACATCATTTAAAACTACAAATAACTACGACTGGTTATCTGGTAATGCTCGCTTAATTAATCTATCAGGTCAACTATTAGGAGCGCACATTGCTCATGCAGGGTTGATCATGTTTTGGGCTGGTTCGATTACTCTACTAGAAGTCACAAACTTTGATCCTAGTGTTTCTCTATATGACCAGGGATTACTACTTATCCCTAACCTAGCTCGTTTAGGTTGGGGTGTCGGTGCAGAAGGCACAATAGTCGATACCTATCCTTATTTTGTAATCGGAATGCTGCATTTAGTTGCTTCTGCGGTTTTGGGTGCTGGAGGCTTATTTCACGTCTTTCGTGGTGTAGCTAACCTCAAAGATGGTACAGGGCGTACTGTCAAATTTCACTATGAATGGAATGATCCGAAAAAATTAGGTTTTATCTTAGGTCATCACTTAATCTTTTTGGGAGTGGCTGCATTACTATTTGTCGGTAAAGCTATATTTTGGGGTGGCATTTACGATCCTGTAATTGCTGATGTGCGAATTATTAGCAATCCCACTCTTAATCCTGTAACCATTTTTGGCTACCTTTTTGGTTTAAGTGATGGTGTCTGGAATCCTTTAGGAATGGCTGCGGTTGATAATCTAGAAGATATTATTGGCGGTCATATTTGGGTTGGGGTAGCTTGCATTGCTGGTGGTGCTTGGCACATTACAACACAACCTCTAGACTGGGCGAAGAAAGCTTTTACTTACAACGGACACAGCATTCTTTCCTACAGTTTGGCTGGAGTAGCTTTAATGGCTTTTACTTCAGCTTATTTTGTTGCTTTTAATGATATTGCTTTTCCTTCAGAGTTTTACAGTGCAGACAGAAGCCTATTTACAGGGGTACAATCTTTGCTTTGTGCTACTTTCTTAGGTGGTCATGTTTGGCACGCCCTTAAAGGAAAAGCCGAAGAAACAAATTCTGGAAACATTAGTGACCAAGATAAATCACAAGCGACAGCAGCAGGTTTTGTTGTTTTGGCTATTGTGGTTATTAGTTTAGTATTGCTTTCTGTCACCTAATCACAATGCTAATTCAGGGATAATTTCTGTTGAATTCTAGTGGCCACTTTCTTAAACACAAATATACATTCATATGCAAGTTTGTGTAACTATTGCCGAAAACAAAACCTGCATATGATATTGTTAAATACAATATCTCCAAGGGATTTCATGGCAGGTAAGACCAGAGGATTGAACCGCCAT